>CAYOYJ010000019.1:0-22537 GCA_964408155.1 uncultured Syntrophales bacterium | reverse complement strand
TACTCATCGTTCGGCTTCAGCACCAGGCCGTCCTTCGCCTCAAGGATGTGCGGGTTCCCCGGGAAAACATGCTCGGTCCGGCGGGGGAGGGGTTTAAAATCGCCCTGACGGTCCTCCACTACGGACGCATGGGGCTTGGTGCCGCCTCCGGGGCGTCATGGCGCAATCGGTTCAGGATATGCGTGAGCGGGCCGCGTCGCGACGGCAGTTCGGCCAGCCCATCATCCATTTCCCCCTGATCCGTGAGAAGATCGGCAAAGCCGCCGTCCATACTTTTGTCATGGGCGCGATGAACGATTTTGCCGCGGGGCTGCTGGAGAAAAATCCCGAAGAAACCGTGATCGAAACCTCCCACTGCAAGCTCTTCGGTACCACCCGGGCGTGGGATGCCCTCTATGATGCTCTCCAGGTTTGCGGCGGCGCGGGGTATCTGGCCACGCAGCCTTTTGAAAAAAGGATGCGGGACTTCCGGGTGACAACCATATTCGAAGGAACGACGGAAATTCACTCCATCTACCCCGCCCTGCTCGGCATGAAACAACTGGGCGATGAAGTAAAAAAACGAACAGGTTTGACCCGCTGGCTGTTCTTGGGAAAATCTCTGTTGAACAGTCTTGGCAATGCCGGCTGGCCCGGAGCCTCAGGAGACCCCCTTCAGAAAAGAGCCTTCCGGGAAGCGAAACGTCTGGCACGCATGCTGCGCAGGCGCATTCTCATGGGAGTGATAATTTATGGAAAGACGCTGGTGAATCGGGAATTTCTCCTGAGACGGATCACGGTTTTAAGTCTCTATCTGTTTGGCATCCTTTCCATCCTCGCGAAACTGGAGCGTGATCGCCAAACCGGCGTCACGGATCCGCATGACCGGAAGGGCTTGGTCTGGTTTCTGGGTGAAGCCGCGGCGGCCGGAAAGGATCATGGTCGATTCCGGGATTCCCGGATGGAAAAAACGCTGATTGGTCCGGATCTTGTATCGGGAAATGAAACGTGACGCGACTGATCCGATGCGGACATCACTGCCGTTCTGTTTCGAGGGAGAATGGCCTGTCGTGCCTTGGTTCTCCGGTCTTCTTGTCTTCCGGGGAGATCGAGCCAAAAAAGGTGCAGGTGTTGCGCCCCGCGTCCTTGGCGCGGTAAAGGGCCCGATCGGCGTGGCGGATCAGGGTTTCCATATCCTGTCCGTCACCCGGATACATGGCGATGCCGATGCTGGTTGTAACAAAAATGTCGTTTCCGTCGCAGGAAAAAGGTTTTTTGAAGGCACGCAGGATTTTCCGTGCAATGGCGGCCGCGTCGCTATCCTGGGTGACCTCAGGTAACAAGACGATAAATTCATCGCCCCCGAAGCGAGCCAGGGTATCTCCCTTGCGGAGATTGCTCCGCATGCGATAGGCGACGTTCTGCAGCAAAATATCTCCCGTATGATGCCCCAAGGTGTCGTTAACGTTTTTGAAGTGATCGATGTCGAACATCATCACGGCGAATGTTCGTTTTCCCCGTTCAGCGTTTGCAATTTCGAGATGAAAGCGGTCGTAGAGGAGTCGGCGGTTCGGCAGTCCCGTCAGTGTGTCGTGGTAGGCAAACTGGCGGATGGTTTCCTCTGCCTCCTTGCGCGCGGTGATATCCCGAATGATGGACTGAATAATCACTTCTCCGTTTTCCAACCGGACCGTGTCGAGGCTGATTTCAGTGTCGAAAGGTTTTCCATCCAGGCGGCAGTGGGTCCAAGTGAAAAACTGAGGCGTTCCCTGAAGGGCGCCGTTTATTTTTTCGAGGGCGGCCCGGACGGAGCTTGTGCCGTCCGGCTGTTGTTCAGGGGAAAAGCACTGCGGCGTCTGGCCGATGAACGCTTCTTTTGTGCACCCGAATAAAGCCAAGGCCTTCTTATTACAGTCAATAAATTTGTCATCGATCATCAAAGTGACGGCGTCATTGGCGGAATCGAAGAGGGCTTCGTACTTAGCTCTCCCATCCAGGAGATCTTTTTCGGTTGCCTTGTAATCACTGATGTCGCGGATGGTTTCGATGGCGCCGACTACTTGTCCGGCATCATCATAAAGAGGCGACGCCATGCCCCAGAAATAGACCGGGTTTGTCTGACGATAGGCCATGATGATACCTTCTCCGTAGAGACGGTTTCCAGCCCTTTTGACTGCCGCGTACTGGCCCGCAACCGCTTCCGGAGGGAGAAACACGTAATCGATCAGCATGTTCCGTTTTTCTCCGTAGAAAGGGATGGCGTATGCCCGATCTGACTTCCCAATCATATTATCCGATTTGATTCCCGTCAAATTTTCTATTGCCTGATTCCAGACGATGACCATTCCGGTCTGGTCGATGACAAAGGTTGCATCAGGAAGAGAATTGATGACATCGGTCCATTTCTTTTGCGCTTTTTCAAGCCTCTGAACTTGGACGATGAGCAATTTTTCTGCCAGAAGCCATGCCGATAACGAGCACAACAGAGCCATGAAGCCGCCGAGAAGGGCTACTTTCAAGGTTCCCGCCAGCAGGCTAAGCGTAATCCAGAGCAACAGGCTCGATAAAAGGACAACTGACAAGAGGGCAAATCGGAATGACAGATGCGGATTCAAGAAAATTTGTTTCTTTCCGATCATTCGATGCGCCTCCGGGCTTCAGGATCAGGTTATGGATAAGTCATATCTAAGTATTGAAAAAAACCACTTCGAGGTTTTCATCCTACCAAGCAGAATCTGTAATCTTTAGATTTTGCCGTACATTAACCATAATATCCGGTTTTTATTCAAGGGAAAACGGTTCGGCCGAATTCCGACTACAGGGACAAAAAATTTAGGTTTGGCAGCCCGGGCAGAGATAGGTACCCCGACCGCCAAGGGAACATCGCTCAATCACCGTACCGCAGCGTGGACAGGGAAGGCCGTCGCGGCCGTAAACATGCACCTCGTTTTGGAAGGTCCCCTTCTGACCATAAAAATCGCGCCAGTCGGAGATACTGGTTCCCCGGCAACGCACGGCTTTGTTTAACACTGAATTAAGGGCGGAAGAGAGATTTTCCCAGTCCTTTACATCAAGTGAACAGGTGGAGCGCATTGGTGCAATTCCAGCCAGATAGAGGATTTCAGAGACGTAGATATTACCGATGCCGGCGATAATCGCCTGGTCCAACAGAAAAAATTTTATGGGCCCCTTCCGGCGTTTGCCCCGATCACTCAGATAGGACGGGGCCAGGTGTGGGAGAGGTTCGGGGCCGCATTGAGCCGGAAAGGTCCGTTCCCAGCTAAGGGTCATGAAGCGCCGGGGATCGATGAAAAAAATCCGGCCCCGGGGAAAGGTCATGATAAAGCGGGTATATTTCGGAGGCTCGCCGTTTTCTTTCTGCCACAGAAGGCGTCCCGTCATCCGGAGATGAACGCTCAGGACGCGGCCGTCATCAAAGGACCAAAGCAGATTCTTGCCCCGGCGGCTGAGGGATTTGACCTTATGCTGTTCCAGCTCTGAGAAAGCATATAGTTTCCCATCCAGGGACTGGGTCTTAAGCAGGGTTTTCCCGGCGATGGTTTTTCCAAGCTGGCGACATAAGGTTTCCACTTCCGGCAGTTCGGGCATTTCTTCTCCTCCCTGAAGCGGTCCGTGGCTACGGACTAACCCTATTTTATTCAGGAATTATTTCCTTCGCCTTGGGTGAAATCTATTGCAATTTTGACCGTTATTCGGTAGATGAGATAGCGACATTTGAGCGATTTGTCAAATTGAAAAAACATAGCCCTTTAATAGCTGGAGGATAAGCATGCGACTGATACCCCGGGAGGAGAAATTCTTCGACCTGTTTGATGAGCTGGCGGAAAAAATCGAGGAGGGCGTCAAGGCATTCCTGGAAATGCTTAACAATTACGACAGTTTCGATTCGCACCTCGCCCGGCTGAAAAGCATCGAACACGAGGCGGACATCATCACCCACACGACCTACGAGAAGATGCACAAGACCTTCCTGACGCCCCTGGATCGAGAGGATATCTATGCACTGGTCAACAAAATGGACAGCATTCTCGACATGACGGAAGCCACAGCGGTCCGGATGTCCCTTTTTCATATTAAGACGCCCCGTCCGGAAATTATCGAACAGGCCGTGCTTCTGGCGGAAGCGACCAAAAAAGTCAAAATTCTGGTCCATGGTCTGCGGGACATGAAAAACGCGCCTCAGGTGCTGGAGGCCTGTGTAGAAATCAACACAATTGAAAATCTGGGCGACGCCCTCCTGCGGAATGTCATGGCCAAGCTCTTCGAACAGGAAAAAGACCCGATTGAACTGATCAAATGGAAGGACATCTTCGAACGCTTCGAAGAAGCCCTGGATGTATGTGAAGATGTGTCCAATATCGCCGAGGGTATCGTCCTGAAAAATGGTTGATTCAATCTATTTCGTGATCTTTCTGGTCCTGGTTGCTCTGGTCTTTGATTTTTTAAATGGCTTTCACGATTCGGCGAACGCCATTTCAACAATCGTGTCTACGCAGGTGCTGCCGGCCAAATACGCTGTCCTATGGGCGGCGTTTTTTGATTTTATGGCCGTTTTTTTTGTCGGCGTCAAGGTGGCCAATACGGTCGGCACGGGCATCATTGATCCGAAGATCGTCAATGATCTCTTGATATTATCTGCTTTGGGCGGCGCCATTGCCTGGAATATCATCACCTGGTATTTCGGCCTGCCCAGCAGCTCTTCCCATGCCCTGATCGGGGGGCTGATCGGCGCGGGAGTCGTCAAGGCCGGCTTTGGTATCCTGGTTTGGAAAGGGATCACCAAAGTAACCCTCTTTATTGTCCTGTCGCCGGCGATTGGTCTGGTTCTCGGACTTTTAATGATGGTCATTGTCCTGAACCTCAACCGCCATTCTTCGGTATCCCACTCTACGCATATCTTCCGGAAACTCCAGCTGCTTTCCGCCGCAGTTTACAGTATGGGCCACGGCGGGAACGACGCCCAGAAAACAATGGGAATCATCGCCGTCATTTTGTACAGTCACGGCATGCTGGGGCCGACCTTTTATATCCCGATGTGGATCGTGGTGACCTGTTATGCGGTCATTTCGCTGGGGATCATGTCCGGCGGCTGGCGCATCGTCAAGACCATGGGCACCAAGATTACCAAACTGCAGCCCATGGGTGGTTTCTGCGCTGAAACCGCGGCCGCCATATCCATTATCGGGGCGTCTCTGGCGGGAATTCCCGTCAGTACCACCCATACCATTACCGGGGCGATTGTTGGGGTCGGGGCGACAAAACGACTGACCGCCGTCCGCTGGGGCGTCGCCGGAAATATTATCTGGGCCTGGATTCTGACAATTCCCATGTCGGCCCTGATGTCGGCGATTCTTTATCTCTGCCTGGATATCTTTTTCTAAAAGGCTGTATTTCTCGCTTTCTTGCGGGGATTGATCATTCTGCGGAATTGATCTGCCGTTTTGATCAGCAGGGAAAACTGACCTCTGCGAACGGTGCGCTCGGGCATTATCTGGATCAGTCCGCGGACTCTCTCCGGAACCGGAGCTTGTTCGAGACATTGCGCAGGAATCATGTCGATGTATCGAAAAACCGAAAAGACTTTATGAAAAATCCCGCCGGACTATGTAATCTATCTGCCCGCTGTCAATGCGCCTCTGTTCCCGATGCCCAAGTTGGAGCGGGGCTATCAGCACTTATTCAAGGGCACCGGAGGTTATCCGGGTTGCGGAAGGCGAGAATCTGATGGTGGATGTGACGCTCAAGATGCTGAATATGATCATGACGGGCATGGGCGGGGAGGCGACACGGATTATGGAAAACGGGTGCCACGCTTTTCTCCAGAAACCTACAACACGAGGGAACTCTCCCGGACGGTTCTGAATGTCTTGGATCAGCTGTTCTGATTTAAAATATGTGAGTTTTATTCAGGAATTTCTTATGGATACAATTCTGCGGCGCCCCCGCCTTTTCGGATTCCGGTGAGGGCCGTCACAGATTTCTCTGGAATAAGCAGACTTTCCGGGGTGATTTGGACCCCGATGTCCCGCATATTGAGGGCCGTGTATAAAATCTGCTGGTTTTCCAGGGCCAGGTCGCCGTATCCGGCGGAATAGCGCCGATCCAAAAGAGCCTTCCCTTCCCGGATCAGGCCCCGACGGGTATAATCCATAAGCCAGTCCAATGCACCGTCCACCATTTCGCCGGCCGTGGCGTCGAAGACTACGGCCCGGGTGACATGATCTGTTGCCATATCGCCACGGATGGTGGCCATGATAGCCTCCCCCGCTGTAGCGCCCATGATCAGCGCCTCATCGCAGTCGCGCAGAAACGTCTCCAGGTTCTCACTTGCCAGATGAATATCCTCTCCCAGAATCAAAAATCCGTCTCCCCGGTTGCGGATCGGCAGGCGGACGACCGAACCTTGGAGGTGAATCAGGGCCAGGGCCTCGGCGATATAGCGGTCAATCAGTAGCTCTTGCTGGGGAGTAATTTGCGTGATGTCGCGGCGATAACCCAGCCGCTGGTAGATTTTCTCGGTTGGCGGAGCGATCCTGATGGTGTGGAACACCATACCGTCCCTTCCTTTTTATAGGCGAATCCAGCCCGCAGCCGTATTAACCGTTACGGGCTGGAGTATCCTTGGTGATCAGACGCCTTTGGCCTGCTTTTTCATGATGTGTTTCATCAGACCGCCGTCAACGATCAGTTCCTGCATGAAGAGGGGAATGGGCGTGATCTTCAGCGGTTCCCCTTCTGTGCCGGCGATGATGATCAGTCCGGTGTCACCGTCCACGGCGACGAACTCCCCTTCCTGGACCCGGTCGTACAGTTCTTTCGATTCGAAGATGGGGAGCCCCATGTTGAAGGCGTTGCGGTAGAAGATGCGGGCGAAGCTCTTCGCGATGACGCAGGAAACCCCGGCAGCCTTGATGGCGATGGGGGCGTGTTCCCGGGATGAGCCGCAGCCGAAGTTTTCCCCGCCGACGATGATATCCCCGGCCTTGACCTTTTGTGGAAACCCAGGGTCCGCATCCTCCATGCAGTGGGAGGCGAGGACGGCGTGGTCCGTTGTGTTCAGATAACGGGCGGGAATGATTGCGTCTGTATCGATGTTATCGCCGAATTTCCATATTTTACCCTGAAATTTCATAAATTCTTCCTTAGGAATCGTTTTGTCATTCTGAGGAGCGTGAGCGACGAAGAATCTTAATATCAGATCCTTCGCATGCGCTCAGGATGACAGCTTGATGTTGAGAACAGACCCGCCACCATGGATAGACAGGTTATTTCAGTTCATCCGGTCCTGCCAGCCGACCCATGACGGCAGACGCGGCGGCAACGGCCGGGTTGGACAGGTACACCTCGCTGCCGGGATGACCCATCCGGCCGACAAAGTTCCGGTTGGTCGTTGCCACGGCCCGCTCCCCCTGGGCCAGGATGCCCATGTGGCCGCCCAGACAGGGGCCGCAGGTGGGGGGGCTGATGATGGCATTGGCGTCCATGAAGATGTTCATGAGGCCCTCATCCATGGCCATGCGGTACACCTCGGGCGTTGCCGGGATGATCAGGAGCCGTACATGCGGAGCAGATCTCCGTCCCTTGAGTACACGGGCTGCAACCCGCAGGTCTTCGATGCGACCGTTCGTACAGGAACCGATGACGGCCTGATCGATCCGGATATTGCCGACATCACTGATGCCCCGGGTATTCGACGGCAGATGGGGGAAGGCCACCTGAGGCTCGATTTCACTGCAGTCGATCTCAATCGTTTCGCAGTATGCCGCATCCGGGTCGGAAGCGTATTCCGTCCAGGACCGCTTCGCCCGGGATTTCACATAGGCCCGGGTGATGTCATCGCAGGGGAAAATACCGTTTTTCGCCCCTGCCTCGATGGCCATGTTGGCCATGGACATCCGATCCGCCATGCCGAGCGTTGCGATCGTTTCACCGGTCATTTCCATCGCTTTGTAAAGAGCGCCGTCCACGCCGATTTTGCCGATAATGAAAAGGATCAGATCTTTCCCGGATACCCATGGTTTGAGCTTTCCGAACAGGACGAACTTGATCGATTCAGGTACCTTGAACCACACCTCGCCGGTCAGCATCGCCGCCGCCAGATCCGTGCTTCCCACTCCGGTGGCGAAGGCCCCCAGGGCGCCGTAGGTGCAGGTGTGGCTGTCGGCTCCGATCACCAGATTACCAGGCAGCACGATCCCCTTCTCTGGCAACAAGGCATGTTCTACTCCCACCTCACCCCCTTCGTAGTAATGGGTGAGTTCCTGGGATATGGCAAATTCGCGAACGAATTTACACTGTTGAGCCGAGCTGATATCCTTGTTCGGTGTAAAATGATCGGGAATCAGCACCACCTTGTCCTTGTCGAAAACCTTTTTCCCCGCCGCCTTCACAAATTCCTCGATGGCGATGGGGGCCGTAATATCGTTCCCCAGGGCGATATCCACCCTGGCATTGATGAGCATTCCCGGTTGCACGTCCAGCAGGTCGGCGTGCGCTGCGAGAATTTTTTCCGTTATTGTCATACCCACGGTCGTTCTCCTGTATCTACTTGCTTTCCGTCACGTATCGGGCGATCAGATCCCCAACCTCACGGGTACTCATGCCCATCTTGCCCGCTTCCAGGGATTTGAAATCCTGTTTGATGGCCTTCTGGACGGCGTCGTCGATCATCCGGGCCGCCCGGTCTTCTCCGAGGCATTCCATCAGCATCGCCCCTGCCGTGATGGCCGCCAGGGGATTGATGACGTTTTTTCCTGTATATTTCGGGGCGGACCCGCCGATGGGTTCGAACATGGAAGTCCCTTCGGGATTGATGTTCCCGCCGCAGGCGATCCCCATGCCCCCCTGAATCATGGCGCCCAGATCGGTGATGATGTCGCCGAACATGTTGTCCGTCACAATAACGTCGAACCACTCGGGATTTTTCACCATCCACATGCAGGTGGCGTCCACGTGAGCGTAGTCTGTCTTGATTCCTGGATATTCAGGGGCGATTTCATAGAAGGTCCGTTCCCAGAGATCGAAGGCATAGGTGAGGACGTTGGTCTTGCCGCAGAGTGTCAACTTATTGTCCTTGTTGCGTTTTTTTGTGTATTCAAAGGCGTAGCGCAGGCAGCGCTCGACGCCTTTGCGTGTATTGATCGATTCCTGAACCGCCACCTCGTCTTTCGTACCCTTCTTCAGGCACCCACCTGCACCGGCGTAAAGCCCTTCCGTGTTTTCCCGGACGACGACGAAGTCGATCTCCTTGGGCCCTTTGTTCTTGAGCGGTGTCTCGACGCCTTCATAGAGTTTTACGGGGCGGAGGTTGATGTACTGGTCCAGTTCGAACCGGGTCCGCAGGAGGATGCCCTTTTCCAGAATGCCGGGTTTCACGTCGGGATGGCCGATGGCGCCCAGGAAGATTACTTTAAACTGACGCAGTTCGTCGAGCACACTGTCCGGGAGAATTTCACCCGTTCTTTTATAGCGCTCGCCGCCGATATCGTAATGGGTGTAACGCAGGGTGAAACCCAGCACCTTTGCTGCCGCATCGAGGATCTTTATTCCTTCCGCAACAACTTCCGGTCCGGTTCCATCTCCCGGCATGACTGCAACATCGTATTCCTTACCCATATGACAACCTCCTTGTGTGTTTTTTAGAATTTTCCGAAACAAAACAGGGCATTTCACTGCCCGACGGGGAAAAGAGGGATTTATCTTTTTCAGAGAAAAGGCTGAATGTCAACGGAAAATCGCTCGTCAATCGGTCATTTTTCTCCGGAGGATGGCCAGAATGTCCTCCGGAATGTCTTTGGCCCTCATTTGCTCCGGATTTGAGGAATCGATGCAGATGCGTTTTTCCATAGCTTCCGCCAGCACCATATCGTCTTCAATCCGAATAATCCGGGTTTTCAGGGTGACGGTTTTCTTTCCCAAGTCCTCGATTTCAGAGACAATGCGAATTTTATCCAGATAACGGCCCGGCTTAAGGTAATGACATCGGGTTTCCGCCAGACCGAACTGCAGTTGCCGGGATTGCCAGAGCAACTTCATGTTAAGCCCCAGGTCATCGAACATCATATGGCTTGTGGCGTCGATCCACTCGTAATAGCGGGGATAGTAGACAATCCCCGCCGAATCCAAGTCGCCCCAGCCGATTTGTCGCTCCTGACAGAAACGATACATCTACTCGATTTCCACCTCTTTGATGTCTTTCTTCAACCACTCCAGACGGTTCAGGGCATTGATGTAGGCCTTCGCCGAAGCCACAATCACGTCGGGATGGGCCCCTTGGCCGATAACTGAACGGTTGTTATAGCGCAATTGGACTGTCACCTCTCCCTGGGCGTCTGTGCCGCCGGTGATGGCGTTGACGGCGTACTTGAGAAGCGGGAAGTTGGTCTGCGTAATTTTTCGGATGACGGTGAACGTTGCGTCCACGGGGCCGATACCAAAGCCCGCTTCCTGAAACATTTCGCCGTCGATTGACATCCGCATTGTGGCCGTCGGGAGGGCGACACTACCGGAAACAACGTTCAAGTAATCCAGCTTGTATTTGTCCTCGGCACGGAAAAGCTGTTCGTAGACGATCGCCTCAAGGTCTTCGTCAAAGACTTCTTTTTTTACGTCTGCCAGTTCCTTGACCTTGGTCGTAACACGATTCAACTGATCACCGGTCAGATTGAAGCCCATTTTTTTCAGATGCTCGCTGACGGCGTGACGACCCGAGTGTTTGCCCAGGACGATGTTGCTTTCGGCAATGCCGACGGACTGGGGTGTCATGATCTCATAGGTGATCTTCTCCTTAATCAGGCCGTCCTGATGAATTCCCGATTCGTGAGCAAAGGCGTTCGCCCCGACAATGGCCTTGTTTGGCTGCACTGCCACACCGGTGATCTGGGTTAATAGCCGCGACGTCTGATAGATGTAGGGGGTCTTGATGTTTGTCTTCAAACCGAAGAAATCCTTCCGTGTCGCCAGGGCCATGACCAGTTCTTCCATAGCGGCGTTGCCTGCCCGCTCGCCGATACCATTTATTGTACATTCGACCTGACGGGCACCGGCGCGGATGGCCGCCAGGGAATTGGCAACGGCGAGCCCCAGATCATTATGACAGTGGACGGCTATGACGGCATTGTGAATGTTTTTTACATGGCGGAAAAGATAGGTGATCAGTCCACCAAATTCTTCGGGAATGGCATAACCCACCGTGTCGGGAATATTAACCGTCTTGGCCCCTTCGGCGATAACGGCTTCGACCATTTCACACAGGTAATCACGGTCGGAGCGGGTGGCATCCATGGGGGAGAATTCGACGTTGGCCGTATAACCGCAGGCGTGCTTTACTGCGTCCCTAGCTTCCTGAAGGACCTGTTCCCGGGACTTCTTTAACTGATATTTCAGGTGAATGTCCGATGAGGAGATGAAGGTGTGGATTCTCGGCTTGACGGCGTCTCTGATGGCCTCCCAGCATCGGTCGATATCGGGGAGGTTGGCCCGGGCCAATCCGGCAATCTGCGAACCTCGGATTTCCCGGGCGATCTGCTGAACCGAGAGAAAATCCCCCTCTGAGGCCACAGGAAAACCCGCTTCGATGATATCGACGCCCAGCTTCTCCAACTGTTTGGCCAAACGGAGCTTTTCGTCCGGGTTCATGCTGCAACCGGGAGATTGTTCGCCATCTCTTAAGGTTGTATCAAAAATAAAAATGGTCTCATTTTGCTTACTCATAAAGTCTCCTTTCATGGGAAACAAAAAAGGCCATGGGCGGACCGCCCATGGCCTTTAGGTTTATCTGTCTGTCTTGCCTACTGATCACCTAAAAACGACGGGCGGCGGATATGGCACAATAAGCGCAGCAAGCCCAAGCCAAGCAGCAGGGAAAGACAATTCATGTTGATCTGTACCATACGGAAGGTCATCTTCATGGCGCTCCTTAAAAAATCGACTGAAAAATAAATCAAACCGGGTGTTATGTCAAGACTTTTATGGGATGCAATGCGCCCCATCAAACAGGATATCTTTTCCAAGAACTTCAAGGCATCCTCCTCGGTTCCGTTTTGCTGGTTACAAACCAATACCAGAAAATTCAGCGAAGTTCAATGATTACTGGATGTTATTTCGTCTTTTTGGTGTAATTAAATCATTCCTCTTTTGGCAAGAGGCTTTTTTCATAGGGTATTTCGGTCATGTGGTCCAAAGTCCGACGAGGATAATCTATGGGAAAAATGTGACGGTCAGTTTCCCGATGTTTTTTCCAGATCCCAGATAAAGGTCACGCCGCTGTTGGGGAAAATCCACTCTTGGGCGTCAATTTTCAGCTCGATGGATCTGCCTTTCTCTTTGCCGACCTGGGGGTAGGGGTTCTTGCCGGCGAAAAAGGCCACTTCCCGGACATTCTGCAGGTTGGTTTTGCCGTAATCGAAGGTAATCTCCAGACCCCGGGTGGGGTAGACTAGGTAAACGGAAAAGGTGTTACTGTCCTTCGGTTTCTTGGTGACGATTTCGATTTCCAGTTTAACGGGCTTATTGACCTTATCCTTGAGAATATCGCCGCCACACCACACTTCGTAACCCCGGTCCGTGTGCGTCGAACGGATCAGGGGGATGGTTTTGCCGTCGACGGCGACCCGGACAATCCGGAAATCCCGTTCCATGACCTGGTTGTCGCCCCGGCTGAACAGCCAGCGGTACTCGCACTGCGGATCGTGAAACAGGGCGGCCAGTTGTTCGTTGTTTCGGGCGCAGCCGATGAAGAAGATCTCACTCCGGATGGCTTTGATATATTCGATGTGGGTGATGACCTTGAAATATTTCTCCGCCTCCGGGTCAGCCTTTCTCTCCTTGGCCGTGAAATCGGCAACCTTGATATCGTAGCGGAAATCCGTCCGCAGTTCGAGCTGCCGGTCCCCTTTGCCGAAGAGGGTCTCGAACATTTCGTAGTAGATTGCGTCGCCCAGTTCCTCGTTTTTGGCCCGGGTCTGGAAGCACTGGCGAATGATGTTGTCGATCCGGGACAGGGACTTTTCCTCCTCCGGGATGTAGATCCGGCGCAGCCGGGGTTCAACGGCACCCGTTTGTCCCTTATGGATAAAGATCCGGGGCGCTCTTTTCCCCAGCATGCAGAGGATTTCGTAACTGATGGTGCTGACGCGGGCGGCAATGTCGCTGGCGGTAATTTCTTCCAGACCGTCTTTCCCCATCAGGGTGACCACGTCGCCAACCTGGCAGTCCGGGATATGGGACACGTCGATGGTGCACATATCCATGGAAATTCGGCCGACAACGGGAGCCCGCTTGCCCCGGATCAGGGCTTCGCCGCGGTTGGAGAGGATGACGCCATAACCGTCCCCGTAGCCGACCGGAATCGTGGCAATCAGGGTCGGCCGGTTCGTCACATAGGAGCGGCCGTAGCCGATGCTGTAGCCCCGGGGAAACTTTTTAACCAGGGCCACCCGGGTCTTGAAACTCATGACCGGTTCCAGATGCGCACGGTCCTGTGTGTCCCGGGAGGGATAGATGCCGTAGGTCATCAGACCCGGCCGAACCAGATCAAAATGAAACGCCGGATAATTCAGGATGCCGCCGCTGTTGGCCATGTGCCGGATGGGGAATGTCAAACCTTCGCGGCGTAGCTTTTTCAAAAGATCCAGAAACAGACGTCCCTGTTCCCGGCTGTAGTCATTGATTTGTTCTCCTGAGGAGAGATGGGTGAAGATGCCCTCCAGGATCAGGTTGGGACACCGGGCGATCTCGTGAATGGCCCGCAAGGCCTCTTTATACATGGTGCCGCCGCGTCCCATACCCGTGTCGATTTCAATATGAATGGGTTCGGAAATGCCAGCCTCCATGTATTTGTGCTGAAGTATCCGGGCAAAATGGACATCCGAGACGGAAGGGATGAGACGATATTTAATAATTTCAGATATTTCTGACTCCATGGAGGGGCTGAGGATCAGAATCGGCGCGGTGATGCCGCTGACCCGCAACTGGACCCCCTCGTCGGCGTTGGCGACGCCGAGCCAGGAGGCACCGTTTTTCAGGGCCATGTTGGAAATCTCGATGGCGCCGTGCCCGTAGGCATCCGCCTTGACCACCTGGAGAATCTGGACGGAAGGGCCGATCAGACGCCGCAACTCGCTCCAGTTATGGGTAAAATGGTCCAGATCGACTTCCACCCAGCTGCGGTACTGTTCTTCTTTCACGGGGAGTCCTTTCCCTTTCCGTATCGTGCCGGTTTGACCTTAGGGAACAGGTTTGAACAATCGCTGCACGATAATTTCCGCCAGGGCGGCGGCATCGTTGATGTCCACGCAAGGAACGCCCAGATTAAAGGGGCGGTCACTGGCGATGGCCAGCAGGTTATCGCTTTGTGAACAGAGTAGCTCGTGATTCATGACAGAACGGAATACCTCGATTTTGGGGTGATCGTTCCTCTTGTAACCTTCGGAAAGAATCAGGTCCACGTCATGGACATAACGATCCCGGATTTCCGCCAGTTCATGATCCCGGTCCACATCATGGACAATCCCGATTTTCCAGGGCGATGAAATGATCGACATGCTGGCCCCGGCCTTTTTGTGACGCCAGCTGTCTTTCCCCTCGTGATCCATATCGAAGCCGTGGATGTCATGCTTGATTGTAGCGATGCGATAACCTCTTTTCACCAGTTCGGGAATGAGTTTTTCGATCAGGGTCGTTTTTCCCGAATCGGATCGTCCAACAATGGAAACAATCGGTATCATTGCAAAATCCTTATAATCGTAATCAAAATCTCCCATTATCCTAGTGATGCAATTACCGCATCATTCGGGAAAATGTCATTTCTGATCGAATGCGAGAAATCTTAATCCTGGGCAATCATTTCTTTGAAAGATTTCTTCCTGCGGTCTAAATGACGTTGCGGCTCGCGGACCGGTCCCTTGAAGTTGCGGAGAATTGGTCAGAGCCGTTACTGGAGACCTGTACTCCATATCCCAAAACTAATCCTTCAGCAAATCCAGTTTTTTCCGGGTCAGCCCCGCTTGCTCTTTTTCTCCCCGGGCGTCCTGTAATCCCGCCAATTTTTCCAGATAAATCTGCAGGACCGCCTTCCAGCCCTGGCGCGAGGCGGTATCGATGGCTGTCCGGTATTCCTGTTCCTTGCAGAGCCGCCATTTGTCGCAGACTGAAATAGAGATGATTTGCGAACAGGGGTCTTCGATCCGGCCGATGGCGCCGGAAGCGGCTTCTTCGTTTTTCTGTTGCAGAGCGGCGGCAAAATCCCGGTATTGCCCCGGGAGCAAAGCGGGGATCAAATCCCCATAATTTTTCCCTTGGAGGAACCGGTAGTACTGTTCGTTTTCCGGATCGGGGGCGATCTTCAGGATGGCAAGAAACGCATTTTCCGAGTGAGGGTGTTGCAGAACGGTTTCCATGGCCATCTGTGTCAGGTAAACCCGGCCGAGAAGTATTAAATCGCCGCTTCTTTTTGTTTCGGCGACGGCTCTTTCAAAATACAGATCGGCCAAGGTGCTTTTCCCCTCCAGGATGCTTGATTTGTAGCTGTCCAGGGCGTTGTAGCTCTGGTACATCCAGTCGGGAGCCGGTGCGGAGGTGCAGCCGAGGATCAGCCAGATCAGGGAGAAAAGCAGGGCCTGTTTCACGGAAGTTGTATCTCCTTTTCTTTACCTGAGGACAGAATGCCGTCGATTTTTCGCGACAGGCCTTTTACGGCCGTGACGGTTGCGTCGATTTCACTGCGGAGCAGTCTCAGATCCTTTGTGGAATCGGAGGCATTGGTACTGATTTGATTGATGTTATCGACCGTTGTGTTCAGTTTGTCCAATTTGAGCAGAATATCTTTCAAAATGAGATTGACAAGGGGCAGGGTTCCCTCGGGATTATAAACCCGCTCATCCGTATGCCTGAGAATGCTTTCGATATGCCGGATGGATCCATGAATGGACCGCACGCTTTCTTCTTCACCCAGCACAAGTTCGGCGACCGATTTCTTGCTTGCGAAATTGGCGCTCACCTTCTCCGCATTGCTGATGATTTTATGGATGTTTTCGTTATGGTTGGCCAGATTGCCTGTGATCTGCTCAATATTGGCGACGGTCTGATCGAGTTTCGCCACAATGGGCTGGGCTTTGTTGATGAGTTGATTGATATCGTCGACGATCAGCACCTCCGACTGGGAATCAGGTGCTAGAGGCGGTGCGGTGAGGTCGTCGGTATAGACGTTGATGCGGGCCGTTCCGATGACCGGGCGGACCATGGCGAATTGGCTGTTTTGGCGAACCCACTTGGTATGACGATTCGGAACGCTGATCCGAATGATCACCATGCCCTTGTCGTTTAATTCAAGCTCCGTTACCTTACCGATTTTAAAGCCGGAAAAGAGTACAGGCATGCCCTCCGTCAGGCCTTCGCCGGAAATCGAATACAGGGTATAGGCATGTTCGGTCTCAAAAACACCTTTCTTGTAAGCAACGTAAGAAACTGAACAGACGATCAGAAAGGTGGTGAGCAGGACAAATAGACCGACTTTGAATTCCCTTTTAAGCTTCATGGAAGAGCCCATATTTATTTTTTTGCCAAGTATAATCAAAAATATAACACTTTGTAAACAGATCATTAACCGTATAAAGGGCCTGATGCAGAAAGGCGCTGTCACCGTGAGAGGACAGGATCTCAAGGGGTCTGTCCAAGACGAGAACGCCCCCGGGGGCCATAACGGCCCGGAGCAGCATGGCGCAGAATCGCTCTTCTTCACTCAGGTGAGGATTTCTCTTGTAAAAGATGGGTTCCATCTGAAACCGTCGGAGCAGTTGCCGTGCTAATTCGGCGGCCTGATCGACCGGCAGGTTTTCATGGTATTGTTTGATCAGGGCAATATTCACCCAGACATTCAGGTTCGAGATGAGCGGAATATCAATGGAAACCCAACCCAGGGGATGATCATATTGATGCGGCAGCTCTCTCAGAGAGCGCATCAACTGTTTCTGATCGGGGAGGTAGGTTATATGAATCTTATAATTAATGACAGCACCTCAATCACAACGATGGCAATGAAAACCTTGACCATGCCGTTCAACACGGCAACGGGAATGCTCGTCAGTTCGTCCGTGGCCGTCATCCCCCGGCGAATGGGAATCAAGGCAATGAAAAAGCCAAAAGTGATACACTTGGCGAACATGATGACCAAGTCGGAGAAAACGGCGGAGTTCAGTAAATCGACGGCATAAACATCGATGCTCATGCCGAAAAAAACTTTCAAAAAGAGAAAACCGCTGATGAGTGCGCAAATGGAGAACAGAGCGCTCAACAGCACGACGGACAGGATGCCGCTGATGACACGCGGGACGAAAAGATAATTCACCACATCGATCTGAAAAGCGTCAAGCGTCCGAAATTCATTATTATACTTCATCACCGCGATTTCCGTATTGATCGCCGAAGATGACCTTAGCGTGATTAAGACCACGGTAATGAAAGGAGACAGTTCGGTGACCACGAAACCCATGAGAATCTTGCCCAGATATTCCGCCAAGCCGAAACTTTTGATGGAATGAAAAACGATTCCAACCAGGAGCGAGCCGAAGATGACGGAGATGAAAAGAAACAAAGGCAGAATTTGAAGGGAGGTAAAGTAGATCTGGTTGATCAGGACCATTTTCGTTGCGCTGTTGTAGGTCTTCCGGTTTAACACCCGGCTAATAACCAGCCTGGAAAAGGCGAGAAATTCGAAGAATACGGCCAGGCTCATGATGGTCCTGTGGCCGACATAGGTGATGATTTCAACCATATCCTCCGTCCTCAAGGTCTGTCAGAAGCTGTTCTGATAAAGGTTATTCCATAACACAGGAATACACCTCGGTGCAAACAGAGTGTTTTTGAGGAGCGTAACAGATATTTGTAATATTTCATTATTTGTGCTACAAGCCGCGCATGATTGCAGGCAGCTTTGCCGAATGAACCAGGAGGTAGTTTATGGCTTTGGGGCAGAAAAACCGAAAAACGTTTTTCATGTTTCTTTTGGCTTTTTTAATCGCATCTTTCATTGTCTCCGTTGTGGAAGTGATCCGTTCTTCATTTTTTACCGAACCGGGTCCCGACATAAAAACAGCAGGCGCCAAGTCCGTTTCGGAACCTTTAAAGACCCCCGTTTCCTTTGCGGATATCGTGGAAAAACTAAAACCCGCGGTGGTCAATATCAGCACGACCAAAACGATTCGCGCCAGCGGTCGCTACCGGACGCCGTTCGGCGACCAGAGTCCCTTTGATCGTTATTTCGGCGGTGACGAATTTTTTGAGCGATTCTTTGGTGATATCCCGCAACGAGAATTCAAACAGAAAAGCCTGGGGTCGGGTTTTATCATCAGTCCGGATGGCTATATTTTTACGAACAATCATGTTGTTGAGCAGTCCGAAAAGATCCGTGTCAAACTTTCGGACGGGCGGGAGTACGATGCCCGGATTATCGGCAGAGATGCCAAAACGGACATAGCACTCATAAAAATAAAACCTTCTGATAATCTCCCCGTCGTAGAGATCGGCGATTCGGAAAATCTTCGGGTTGGTGATTGGGTTCTGGCCATCGGAAACCCCTTTGGTTTGGAACAAACGGTGACGGCAGGCATCGTCAGCGCCAAGGGGCGCGTCATCGGAGCGGGGCCCTACGATAATTTTATCCAGACAGACGCCTCAATTAATCCCGGAAACAGCGGCGGCCCCCTGTTCAACCTCGAAGGCAAGGTAATCGGTATCAATACGGCCATAGTTGCCCAAGGCCAGGGCATCGGGTTCGCCATTCCTATCAGCATGGCAAAAGACATGCTGCCCGACCTCAAAGCCAAGGGGAAAGTCACACGGGGCTGGATGGGCATCTCCGTTCAAGACATTACGGAAGAGATGACCAAGTCGTTCAAATTGAAGGACATCAACGGGGCAATCGTAGCGGAAGTATTTGCCGGAGATCCGGCGGATCGCGCGGGTTTGAAAGCGGGAGACATTATCATCGAGGTCAACGGCAAGAGGATTAAAGACACCCATGAATTGTTGATGATGATCGCTTCGTTCAGAGTTGGAGAGAATGTCCGGGTGAAGGTGCTTCGAGACGGTCAGGAGAAATCGTTCAATGTGATTGTCGATGAGAGAAAGGATCAGCCGGAAGTGGCCTTATCACCGAAAGCAGCCCCGGATCTCGGCTTAAGTGTACAGGAATTGACCCCCGAAATTGCCCGGTATCTGGGAATCAAGGAAACAAAGGGGATTATCGTGGTGGATGTGAACCCGGGCAGCCCGGCTGATGAGGTGGGGATTCAACCGCAGGATATCATCCTGCAGATTAATCGCGTCCCTGTATCCACCATGAGGGAATATACCAGGGAAATTGCCAAGAAAACCGCAAAGAGTAGTCTCTTATTCCAGATAAAGAGGGGGCGTTCAACGTTTTTTGTACCCGTTAAATAGTGCCATGAATCCGGCGCGACCAAAAGGGAAGCACGTCGATCCCGCGTCAGACTATCTGATTCGTTTTTACGAGGTTCTGAACAATCATTTTGGAAATCTCCACTGGTGGCCGGGGGGGTCCACCCTGGAAATTCTGATAGGCGCGGTCCTGACCCAAAACACAGCCTGGCGGAATGTCGAGCAGGCCATCCGTAATCTGAAGCAGGAAAGCCTCATCTGTATTGAGGACATTCTCGATATCGATCAAATGGTATTGGAGAAATTGCTGCGACCGACCGGTTTTTTTCGGGTTAAAATCAAGCGATTGAGAAATTTGCTGCAGTTTATCACAGCAAATTATGACGGCGATTTAGAACGGATGTTTGAGGAGGAAATCTGGTCTTTGCGGGAGAAGCTGCTGTCGATCCACGGCATCGGCGAGGAAACCGCGGATTGTATTCTTCTGTACGGAGGATTGAAACCCATTTTTGTGGTCGACGCCTATACCCGGAGAATTCTGGAAAGACATGGTCTTCTCGGGCCGAAAATGACCTATGGCGACATACAGGATCTGCTCATGAGCAGGCTCCCCCATGACCAACCTCTGTTCGGCCAATATCACGCGCTGCTGGTTGAAGCGGGGAAGCGATTTTGCAGGAAAGTACCGCGTTGCGGGGAATGCCCCTTAAAAAAGTT
The DNA here is from genome assembly GCA_964408155.1 of uncultured Syntrophales bacterium. Classification (GTDB taxonomy): domain Bacteria; phylum Desulfobacterota; class Syntrophia; order Syntrophales; family JAAYKM01; genus JAAYKM01. The sequence goes on along the minus strand of CAYOYJ010000019.1, from coordinate 2,425 downwards.
CCTGGCGGAGACGGTAAAACCGCCGCAGACAGGAAAAAATAGAAACGGAGAAAAAGCATGTTGCTTGAAATCAGAAACCTGACGGTTGAGGTGGCAGAGCGGGTGGTGCTGAGAGACATCAACATCGCCATCGATTACGGCGAGACCCATATTCTCTTCGGAAAAAACGGAAGCGGCAAAACATCACTGCTCATGACCATCATGGGTTTTTCCGGGTACAAAGTTACGGCAGGTTCCATCCGTTTCAAAGGAGAAGACATTACATTTCTGCCCATCCACGAGAGAGCGGAGCGGGGCATCGGCATGTCCTTCCAGCGGCCGCCGACCATTCGAGGGCTCAAAACGCACGATCTTATCCGAACATTTGGGCGGAATGACTTTGAAGTGGACCAGATCGTCAATAACCTTGGTTTTTCGGCTTTTCTGGATCGTGACATCAATCTCGGATTCTCCGGTGGGGAAATCAAGAAATCCGAGTTGGTGCAGCTGTCGCTTCAGAACCCGGATTTGATTCTCTTGGACGAACCCGAATCGGGTGTTGATCTGGAAAATATCAAGATCATCGGAAAAGGCATTAAAAGATTGTTACAGAAAAATCTCCATCGGCAGCGGACAAAATCAGGGCTGGTCATTACCCATACGGGATTGATTTTGAATTACCTGGAAGCGGATAACGGTTATCTGTTGCTGGACGGGATTATCCGGTGCAAAGGCAATCCGCGGGAAATGTTCGAATCCATACAATATACCGGATATGAGGAGTGTGCAAGATGCCAGAGATAAGAAGCAAAGCGGAGGCTGCGCGAAGCAAAAAAGCTCCATATGGCGAAGATATCGACTTGACGGCTTATGAGCGAGGCGTTTCTATCTATGGCGAGGATCCGAATCTGGAAAGATTGTCGGAAGAAGAAAAAAGCCATGTGTTGGAGGTCGGTATTGACGTTGCCAAAGTAGATCGCACGGGTAGTTTCTTTTTAAAGAGTCATTCACCGATCCAGTGTACCGTCGGCCAAGACGGTGTAGAATTGTTGCCCATTGCGGAAGCACTGAAAAAATACGACGGCCTCAAAAAGTACTGGTGGCAGGCCGTTGATGTCGGATCGGATAAATATACGGCACAGGCGGAAATTGCCCTGCACAGCGGTTATTTTCTGCGGGTGAAGGCAGGCACGCAAGCTTGTTTTCCCATTCAGGCATGTCTTTACTTAAGCGAGGAAGGGATCAGCCAGAATCTCCATAACCTCGTGATCGCCGAAGAAGGGGCAGAGGTCCACATCATTACCGGCTGCACGACAGCGCCCCATTTAAAAAAAGGACTACATATCGGCGTGACTGAGGTATACGTCGAAAAGGGGGCAACGGTTACATCCACGATGCTGCATAACTGGGGAGAAGAAATTGTGGTTCGGCCCCGTACAGCCGTATGGGTGGAGGAAGGCGGCACGTACATGTCCAACTATGTCTGTCTCAAGCCGGCCAAGTCGGTGCAGATGTATCCCTCGGTCCGACTTAAGGGCGAGAACGCCGTTGCCCGTCTGAACACGATTCTCGTGGCAAGCAAGGGAGCTGTGTTGGATGTGGGGGGCAAGGTATCTCTGGAAGCAAAGGGCGCCAAGGCGGAAATGATTTCCAGGACGATTACAACAGGCGGCAAGATCATTTCACGCGGCATGCTGGTCGGCCAGGTTCAGAACATCAAGGCCCATCTCGAGTGCAGCGGCCTCATCTTGTCCGATGAGGGACAGATACATGCCATTCCGGAGTTGGACGGCTGGGTGAGTGGCGTGGAGATGTCCCACGAAGCTGCCGTCGGGAAAATCTCTCAGGAGGAAATCGAGTATCTCATGGCCCGCGGATTAACGGAGCAGGAAGCGACGGCCATCATCGTGCGGGGATTTCTGAATGTGAAAATGGAGGGACTCCCTGCGGAACTGCGGCAGGAGATCGAACGGATGATCGTGGAAAACGAAGAATCGTTCCTCTAACACAGATCATGAAATATTACGACTATTCAGGAATCATTCACTTTCATTCCAAATATTCCTTTGACGGTAGAACGGCCCTGCCGGAGATTATCGCTGCGGCAAAGGACAACGGTCTGGATTTTCTGATGATGACGGACCACTCGACGCTGCAGGCCCGCAAGGACGGACATGAGGGATGGCATGGCAAGGTGCTGCTCATTGTCGGCCAGGAAGTCGCACCGCGGTTCAATCATTTGCTTGTCTTTGAAACCGAAACACCGATTACGGTGAACCAAGATGATGAGGAAATTTCCCCCCAATCCTATCTTGACCAGGTAAATGCGGAAGGAGGTACATCCTTTATTGCCCACCCGGACCATGAGGGGAGCAAACTGTTTCACGTGAAACACTATCCTTGGCGGGACTGGAGCGTCGATGGCTACACGGGCATCGGTATCTGG
>CAYOYJ010000018.1:0-23688 GCA_964408155.1 uncultured Syntrophales bacterium | reverse complement strand
TTTGGCGAATGCGGCGTCGGCCTCGGCCTCTCTGTTGAGTATAGCCGGAATTTTGACTATCATCGGCGGGCTGTTGTTCGAGGTGTGTTTAATCTCGGCTGGAGTTTATCGCCCCATTGTCGAAGCAGACTGAGTTGAACGGAAATTGTATTACTAGAATTTCTGGGAAACGAGGTTTTGTCTCTAAAAAAGAGCGCATGGTTTGCCGGTTATTCACCCTCCCACCTGCCGACAGGCCATGCGCTCCCCTCCTGCGAACGATGGGAGCTTAATAAAAAAATTGATCTTTTCCGAGCTGCATGCAAGAAGAGGATAAAAAAGCACAATTCCCCAGGAGCGACGGCAACATGAACGTGACCCTTCAGATACTCAGTCCTATTGTGCGCAAAGCGATTGGGTGGAATGATGGAAAATTCGAAGAGAGCTTTCAATTTCAGGGAGATACGATTGGTGATCTCTTGAAGGCGGTGTGTGATCATGAGGGGAAAAGCCTCTACGAACGTTTTATGGAGGACGATGGCATGATTTCCCGCACCTATATTCACCTAAATGGGATTTCTTACCTGCGCTCTGAAGATCTGCAGCGAGTACTCAAAAACGGGGAAAAGCTGGCCCTTTTAGGAAATCTGGCCTGTTGTGGCGGCGGATAGCCTGCTCCCTGAGTTCTTCCTTCCCATTCCTTTTGCCGTGGTTCCCATGGCGCCTGCAATCAAGTTGAGATTCCATTGACACGGCGGCCCGGTATTTCTATAAGGTTTTTCATTAAATACAAAATTGTTCACCTTTCACAGCAATATCTTATATAATGAATGCCTGCGCTTGTGAATGCGAAATCAAGAGACGGCGTTCTAATAGCCCCGGTTGAGGTCGTTTTGAATTAGTAAAATAATCTGATCAATCCAATACGTTGTAGTAAATAGATTCTTCGATTGAAGCCCCAAACATCATCACGAGGTGACATAGTCTTCAAATCCATTCCCATGAGAAAAGGAGATAGTTCATGAAAAGACACAAACTGTTGTTGGCTGCATCGCTTGCCGTCCTGTTAATTTTTATCCAAGGGCTGCTGCCGGTTTTTGCCGCGAATCCGGCGTCGGGGTCGCCTGGGGTAAAGAAATTTTCCTTCACCGTGAACGACCTGAACAATGCCGGGAAAATGTCCAGCGCGAAACCTCAGTTGCTTCTCTCCTGGCAGACGCGGGTCAAACTGGCCAACGATGCCCTGGCCCGTGACGCAACCGTGGTGAAGAAAGAAGTCGATGACGTGCTGGGCCGGGCGGATAAGAAATACGCCGATTGCTCTGCCCAGGACTTTACGCTGCAGCAATTGCAGACCCTTTGTCAGCCGAATGAAGGTGTCCAGGCCTGTCTGGATCGGCTGCGCTGGAACTGCATGCTGAGTGCGGCCTCAGAGCAGCAGGCGGACAGTCTGGCCAATGCCTTGGCGGCCATGAATATTCAGACTGCGCTTGACCGGATCAAGAAAGATGTCAACGCGCTGGAGCAGGCGCTCTATAAATAAGTTAGTACCATCCGTTGATTTGATTCCCTCCGAAGTCAACCTGTTGGAATCTCCGTGAATCTGATGGGTTGCAAATAAAGGGAAGGCGGTTCGTCATGAAAAATGCGTTGAAAGGAGCCCTTCTGTCCGGCCTGGTTTTCCCCGGCCTGGGGCAGATTGTTCTGAAACATCACCGGAAAGGCGCTTTCCTGGTCTTTGTTGTTTTATCCGGATTGGCCATGTTCGTAACGCTGGCCGTCAGGCAGGCCATGGTGATCCTGGAGAAAATTCAGTCTGCCGGCGGCAAGCTCGATCCGGAAACCATTAACCGTACCGCCCATCAGGTTGCCGCTGATCAGGCAAGTCAGCTCTTGAACTTTCTGTTTTTCTTTCTGATATTTTGCTGGATTTTCGGTGTGATTGATGCGTACCGGTTGGGAAAGAAAAAAGACGTCGAAAGCGACATGACCGGAACATGATATTTCGCCGCAAGAATCAAGGAACAGCGCGAAAAAATCCGGAATAAAATCGGGAAACAGAATAAAAAAGGGCGGGATTGTTTTTCTCAGGAAAACAATCCGCCCTCATTTTTTGAATTGTTCTTGTTCCGAAAGCATTTCAACAATCTTCCATGGACAGTGATTCATTATCAGTCCGACAGGATATTGATCTCCACCCGGCGGTTCTGAGCCCGGCCTTCCGGATTGTCCTTGCCGTCCGGTTTCCGGTTCGGAGCGATCGGATAGAGATCCCGATGGCCGACGGCGGTTATCTTGGCCGGATCGACACCCCCCTCTTTGATCAGATATTCCCGTACCGCCTCCGCCCGCTTTTCCGAAAGCGTCTGGTTGTACTTCTGTGTGCCCCGGTTATCCGTGTGACCTGCGATCTCAATCCGGGAACCGGGGTATTTTTTAACAAAATCGATGGCATCCTTCATCTCAGCCTGGGATTTGTCGCTGATGACGAACTTGTTATATTCAAACAGGATATGGAGGGTCATTTTATCCTGAACCCGTTGCACCTCCTGCCGGTTTGCGCATCCGGCGGACACCGCGACCAGGATGAAAAAAAGACAGAAAAAAACGGGTTTTATTTGTTTACGTTTCATAGTCCCCTCCGGATAAGAAGTCTTCAATGCGGTCTCACTGTATCACAGTCTGGAAAAGATTTAAATCTGTCGGAGTCCATTTGTGGAATTGAACGGATTTTACTTGACGATCCCGAAGATATCTTTGAACTTGTCGCTCCCTGCCGTTTTCAGGAGTTCGAAGAGGACCGTTTCCGTACTGGTCAGGTACGCGCCCGCGAAAATCATTTTGCTGATACCGATTTCACGATTTTTGGCCGTGCGTGAGGAGACCGCATCGGCGACAATGTGCACTTCGCAGCCCATATTGAGCAGATCCATCGCCGTCTGGTAAACACAGATATGGGATTCGATGCCGCAGAGCAGAATCTGCCTGCGGCCGGTCTTTGCAAAGGCTTCCATGAAGGCGGCGTTTTCACAACAACTGAAGGTTTCTTTGGGGATGCGGACAATGTCTTCCAGGAGTTCGGCTACTTCCGGGATCGTAGGTCCCAGTTTCTGTGGAATCTGCTCGGTGATAATGATGGGGAGCGAAAAGACCTTGGCCCCCTGGATCAGCTTACGGGCGCTTTCAAAGAGGAGTTCCCGGTCGGCGGCGGACCGGGCCAGATTCCCCTGGATGTCGATCACGATCAACAGGCTGGTTTCTTGTTGCAGCATGTCACATGTCCTCCGGGAGGTCTCTTTTGTTTTTTGCTCCTATCACGGGAAGAGAGGTTTGTAAATGAGAAGACGAAAAAAGAATTCAGAAGTCAGGAGTCAGAATTCAGGAGGGATGGTTCCTTATTGCACAAGGTAGGCCAATTGATGTAAGAGGGAAGTACGTTTTGGTGGATAATAACAAAACGCCCAGGTCTTACACGAAGCGAGGAAAGGGTTTTAATACGGATGATTGCCGTTGTGGATTACGGTGCGGGGAACTTGACCAGTGTGGCCCGCGCCCTCGGATATATCGGGAAACCCTGCCGGGTGACGGATGACCCGGAAACGCTGAATCGGGCGAGTCATGTGATTTTTCCCGGTATGATGTACTGACTCGAAGACATGCGGATGCGGTATTAATCGCATCCATGGTCCATTACCGGACCTATACGATTCGAGAAATCAAAAACTTTCTCCACGACAGGGGGGTGAAAACGCGGCTTGCCTGGTGAAGGAACGGAAAATCCGGAAGCGGGAACTATGATTGACAGCGTTCTGGATGCCTATTTGAATTATCTGACCGTAGAAAAGGGCCTTTCGCGTAATACCCTGGAAGCCTATGGCCGGGACCTGCGCCGATACACCGATTTCGTTGTCCGCCGCGGCATCAAGTCCTGGGAGGATGTGACCATTGAGTCGCTGGTCGCCTTTCTGGAGCAAACAAAAAAAGAGGGGCTTGCAACCGTTTCAAGGAACCGCAATCTGATTGCGATTCGGGGTTTTCACAAATATCTGATGCAGGAAAAATTCACGCACGCCAATCCGGTGGCCCCTGTTGAACTGGCCAAGGGCTGGATGCACCTGCCTGATACCCTGAGCCGGGAAGAAATGGAAACGCTCCTGAATGAACCAGGGCGGGAGACACCGGCGGGCATCCGCGATACGGCCATGCTGGAGTTGCTCTATGCAACCGGCCTCCGGGTATCGGAACTGATCTCCCTCGATATGGGCCACATCAACTGGCAGGTTGGCTACCTGATCGCCTTCGGCAAGGGAGATAAGGAACGGATCGTACCCATCGGGAAGGTGGCTTACGATGCCGTGAAGTTGTACGTGGATCAGGTCCGGCCCCTTCTGCTCAAGGGGAAAATGCGCAATATTCTGTTTTTGAACCGCCGGGGTGAGAGGATGACCCGTCAGGGATTCTGGAAGATGATCCGCTTTTATACCCTGCGGGCGGGTCTGGGGAAAAAGGTGCACCCCCATACGTTCCGCCATTCCTTTGCTTCGCATCTGCTGGAGGGCGGCGCCGATCTCCGTTCCGTCCAGATGATGCTGGGGCACGCCGACATCTCGACGACCCAGATCTATACGCACATCTCCGGAGAACGGTTGAAGAGCATTCATAAAAAATGCCATCCTAGGGGTTAAAACAGTCAAGTGGAGTCAAGGTGACCGCACAAGGTAAACAGAATCGGGTTTGGATCACGGCGGCTGTTGTCCTGCTCGTCGTCGGTGGATTCATGATTTTTCCCTACGCTGCTCCCGGTAAGGCCAGCCTGGTTTCGTTTATCGGGAAGCGCATTCAGGGCGCCCTGGCCTATCACTTGCTGGATCGGACGCCGCGGGTTTACGCACTCATGGCCGAGAAAAACGGTCAGGACTTCCTGATCTCCGAGCAGGAGCCCTTCGATGTCACCTCCCGGGATGAGTTTGTGATCAAGGATGTGGTTTCCGATGTCCTCTCAGGAGAGTGATTTACCATCGAGGTGTCGGGCACGGGCGGCAGCGACGATTACCGGGTGCCGTTGCGGGGTATTGATCTGGTGGATCGATTTGCAGCCCATATAACGGACGAGACCATGAAGCGGGGGTATTCGGCGGGACAAATCCGAGTTACCTATGGTGGGAAGCTCCTGGCGACGATGCCGGTTCGAATCCGAATCATGCCTCAGGACTGGCTGCGGTACGCCAAGGCTTCCGATAACCGGAATAAGCGCATCGCGTATCTCAAAAGGGCGGCGGCGGCCAATCCCCGGGATCTGGTTCTCCGGAGAGCTCTGGGGGAGATTTTCCGTCATGCGGGGATGATCCCGGAAGCGATTGCCGAATACCAAGGCGTCCTGGCTGAGAAACCGGACGACGCCAAGGCGTTGGCAGGTTTGATGAAAACCTATCTCGGTACACAGCAGAACGATCTGGCGGCAAAAGCGGGAGAACGGGCCGTTAAAATCGAACCGGGAAACCCCGGCCTCTGGGAGGATCTCGTTTTAGCATACGGTCGCCTCGGATTATGGGAAAAGGCGGCTGCGTCATGCCGGACCCTGGTTCAGCTCAAACCCCAGGATGATGCGGTCCGACTCCGTTTGGCCGGAATTTACGAGAAGATGGGACGGGAAAGCGAGGCCATCGCGCAGTATGGAGGTGTAACGGCAAAGGGTTCCCATGCCGTTTCCATGCTTGAGGGTATGGCGCGGATGTCCCTGAAGCAGGGTAAATATGATGAGGCGATTCGTCTGCTGAACGATACGGTTCGCAAGGGTTCTCCAAGCGCCGCGGTTTATGCCAATTTGGCCCTGGCGTATGGCGGGAAAAAAATGAGGAAAGAAGAATTGGCTAATTACCGGAAAGCGGCGGCCATGAAACCCAAGGACCCGGTCATTCTCTATAATCTGGCGGTGTCTCTTGAAAACAACAATCAGGATCAGGAAGCCATGGGTATCTATGAAAAGGTTCTGATCCTGCAACCCGGGGATGCCGACGCGACGCTCCGGTTGGCCGACCTGGCGTTTCGTAACGGGCGCTACGCCCAAGCTGTTCGACTTTACGAGAAACTGGCCGGAAAAACCGCCCTAAAGGGGAAAATATACGCGAATCTGGGTTATGCCTACGGGGAATTGAATCAATTGGCGCCCTCCGCCAAATACTATGAAAAGGCCGTCAAGGCCGGTGTGAAAGACGAAAAGGTCGCTTATAACCTGGCCGTAACGTACGAGAAGATGGGAAACGAGAAGGCCGCTGCGGCGCTCTATGGCAAAGCAGCAGGACAGAAACCGTCAGTGGAATCCCTGAATCGGCTGGCGGACTATTACATCAAGACGGGCCGGTACGATCAGGCGGTGAAAACCTATCAGCGGCTGCTGAAACTGGGAGGGAAGAAAAGCGGTGTCTATGCCGACTTGGGTTATGTCTACGGGCTGAGGGGCGAACTGGATAAGGCTATTGAAAATTATAAAACGTCTCTGCGCTATGACAGCGGGGAAAGTGATGTCTATATGCGGCTGGGAGGCGTCTACGAAAAGAAAGGCATGCTGGAAGAGGCATTAAAGGCTTATACCAGGGCCTATCAATTAAATCCGGGTGATGAAGATGCCGGTGAGCGGATTCCCCAGTTGAAAATTCGTCTGCTGCGTGAAAAACGGGAACAAGAATTGAAAAAGGAGTCATAACGATCGTGGAGAGGATTATTATCAATGAGCAGGTGGCCATCGGGGGAAATAAAAGCTTTGTATTAATCGCCGGCCCCTGCGTCGTGGAGGACCAACAGGGGACCCGGGATATTGCTCGTTACCTCAAGGATCTGACGGGGAAACTGGATATTCCCTTCATTTTCAAGGCGTCCTATGACAAGGCCAACCGCACGTCTGTGAGTTCCTTTCGTGGTCCGGGTTTAACGGAAGGGTTGCGGATTTTGAAGGAAATTCGGGACGAATTGAAGATTCCGGTGCTCTCCGATGTCCACCGGTTTGAAGAGATCGAACCTGCGGCGAAGGTCCTGGATGTGATGCAGGTGCCGGCATTTCTTTGCCGCCAGACGGATTTCATTGTCGAAGTCGCCCGACGGGCAAAGGTGATCAACATTAAGAAGGGGCAGTTTCTCGCCCCCTGGGATATCGCCAATGTGATTGCCAAGGCCGAATCGGCAGGAAATCGGAAGATTATTGTGACCGAACGGGGCGTCTCGTTTGGTTACAACAATCTGGTCAGCGATTTTCGATCCCTTCCGCTCATGCGGGCCATGGGTTATCCGGTGATTTACGATGGGACACACAGCGTTCAGCTGCCCGGTGGCGCAGGTACATCCTCCGGAGGGCAGCGGGACATGGTCCCCTATCTGACCCGGGCCGCAGTTGCCGTCGGCATCGACGGTCTTTTTCTGGAAGTGCATCCCGAACCTGATCGTGCCCTGTGTGACGGGCCGAACTCGCTGCGCCTGGACGCGCTGTCCGGGTTACTAAAGCCATTGAAAGCGATTGATAGAATTGTGAAAAATCCGTAGCACCGCCCTTGGCGGAGAGAGAAAGAATACGGGGCAATAAGGAGAATCCTTCATGCATAACACGTTAGACGAGGAATTGGCAGAAAAGATCAAAGGCGTTCGCTGGCTGGTTCTGGACGTAGACGGGGTCCTGACCGACGGCTGTGTCATCATGGATGACGATGGACGTGAAACGAAGCACTTTAACGTCCGGGACGGTCATGCGTTGAAGATGATGATCCGGTTCGGATACAACATCATGTTTCTCACGGGACGCCGTTCCCGTGTTTTGGAACATCGGGCAAAGGATTTGGGCGTGACGGAAATTCATCAGAAGATTCTCAATAAACTCGAATATTTTAGCGAGTTTATGGGGCAAAGGGGGATTTCCTTCTCCGAAGTGGCTTATATGGGGGACGACATCGTTGATATTCCGTTGATGAAAAGAGCGGCTTTTTCCGCCACTGTCGCTGATGCGGCGGAAGAAGTACCACCTTTGGTCGATTATGTGTCTCCGTATCGGGGTGGTGCAGGCGCCGTACGGGATGTCTGCAAAATGATCCTCAAGACCCAGGGAAAATGGAAAGAAGTCGCCGAACGGTATCATTTCCCCGATTCCCTTTGAAAATTTGGCGGAGTATGCCTTTACAGTCTGTCCGGCGGGTGGTATAAGCAAATCATGGGGACGATAATGCAAAGTCTGGGCCTGAGTTTTCGGGCGGCTTGGGGAAAAAAGATGTGAAGGCAAAAAGCATGGTTCCCCGTCCTTTAATATTTTACATCCGGTGCTTGTTCTTTCCGCTTGGCGAAGGATGTTCGAATTGATGATGAGAAAGTCGCGCCGGGTAAAAATTGCCGTCGTAACGGCCGTTATTTTAGCGGCCGTCGGATGGATTATCTACTCCGGACTGCGGGAGTCGGAGAAGAAAACCCCGGCACCGCTGAAAATTCTGCCGGAGAAGGTTGACCTTCAGGCCAAGGATGTGTTCCTCACGGAAGTCGGGCGGGGCGATGTCAAGTATGAAATCCGTGCGAAAACGGTTACATATCAGAAAAAGAACAATATGGCTGTTTTTGACGCTGTTCATGTGAAGCTGATCCTGCCCAGCGGCAAGATCTACACGATTACCGCCGATGAGGGGACCTTTGACACGGAGAAAAAGAATATATCTATGGCGGGTCATGTGGCTGTCAGGTCAGAGGACGGTGGGCTGGTGACGACGGAACGGCTTTTTTACACGGAAGCAGAGAAGAAAATCCATACGGCATCGCCCGTGACCATGGTGAATAAGAACATTGAGGTAAAAGGTGTGGGGTTAAATCTTTTGGTGGACAAGAAACAGTTGACCCTGCTTTCCCAGGTCAAGGCCACGATTTCGCCACGGCCCGAATCCGGGAAAAAGGTCAGGTAATGGAGAAATACGGGAGGTGAATGTGCGATTAAACCGACATATCATATGTGTTCTGCTCTTCTGTTGCTGGATGCTGAGTCCTTTAAGCGGCGTGTCCGGAAAAGAACTCAATCCCAAGAAGAATCTCGTTGATCGGAACACGCCCATTCAGATCACCTCCGATCGGATGGACGCCTACAACGATAAGGGCATGGTGGTTTTTGACGGTAACGCCATCGCCATCCAAGGCGACCGTACGATCAGGTCCGAAAAGATTACCCTGTTTTACAAGAGACAAGAAGAGAGCGCAGGGAAAGGAGACGCGACGGATATCCGGAAAAACAGTGACCTCGATCGTATCGAAGCCAGGGGAAATGTGCGTGTAACCCAAGGGGAACGGGTAGCGACGGGCAACGAGGCCGTTTATCACCAGGATGCCCAAAAGATCATCGTTAAAGGGAATGCGGTGCTGAGTGAGGGGAAAAATATGATTCGGGGAGAGCAGGTTGTGGTGTTTTTAAACGAAAATCGGGGTGAAGTGATCAATCCCGGTGGACGGGTGAGTGCGACGATATTCCCGTCGGAGAAGAAAGAGAAAAAACCTTAGTCTTAAAGAACAGGCAAGGACTCTTCCGGTCAACTTGCCGGGAAGAGCGGACGGATCAGCGGAAAAATGATGGACTTACTGGAAGCACGCGGCCTGGTTAAAAATTATAAGGGAAGAAGAGTTGTCAACCAGGTTGATTTGAACATACGACCCGGCGAGGTGGTGGGACTTCTGGGACCGAACGGCGCCGGAAAAACCACGACGTTTTATATGATCGTCGGTTTGGTCAAACCGGATGGGGGAACGATTCTCCTCAATGGTGAGGATGTAACCTCGAATCCCATGTACCGTAGAGCCAGGAAAGGCTTGAATTACCTGCCACAGGAACCCTCGGTTTTTCGAAAACTGACGGTACGGGACAACATCATGGCGATTCTGGAAACACTGGGGTTGTCCAGGAAGGAACGTAAAGCCCGTCTTGAGGTGCTCCTGCAGGAACTGGACCTGACGAGTCTGGCCGACAACCACGCCTACTCCCTGTCAGGAGGCGAAAGGAGGCGGGTGGAGATCACCCGGGCGCTGGTTACCTCGCCCCGGTATATTCTTCTGGATGAGCCTTTTGCCGGGATCGACCCCTTGGCCGTTGCGGATATTCAGGGGATTATTTTTAAATTGAAGGAAAAAGGAATCGGGGTTGTGATATCCGATCACAATGTCCGGGAAACCTTGACGGTGTGTGATCGGGGCTATATTATTAACGAAGGCTCCGTGTTGGTCGAGGGTGACCCCATGGAAATCGCCCAATGTGAAATGGCGAGAAAAATCTATTTTGGTGAGAATTTTGATTTTGATGTCAAGGATAAACCCGTGATAAAAGAAAAGGGAAAAAAAGATAGCCGCAGGAAAAACAATCCGGGAGATCAGGACGCATCATCTACCAGGCAGCAATCATGGCTTTAGAACTGAGACAGAATTTACGGTTAACCCAGCAACTGATTATGACACCTCAGTTGCAGCAGGCGATCAAACTGTTGCAACTGTCCCGTCTGGAGCTTGTTGATACGATTCGCCAGGAAATGGAAGAAAATCCCTTCTTGGACGAAGAGGCCCCGGATACGGACATGGAGGCGGAAGCCGGCGGAGAATTCGAAGAACCCGAAGGCTCGGAACCAGTGGGAGGAATCGATGCCACGGAGGGAACAGATCGGGAAGCAGCCCTGCAGAACCTGGAACGACCCGGAGAATTAACCGGAGAGGGGGACGGAAAAGACGAGTTCGACTGGAACAGTTATCTTGAAGATTACGGGCCTGTCGGCGTCAATTACGACCATCGGGACAGCGAAAATCCTTCCTGGGACAATGTCCTCACAGCCCTGCCGTCTCTTTCGGATCATCTCACCTGGCAGCTTAAATTGTCCCGTCTGACGGCGGACGAAATGCGTGCCGGAGAGCAGATCATCGGTAATCTTGATTCCAACGGTTATCTGGCCGTAACTTTGGAAGAGCTGGCCGAGTTACTCTCATTGGATGTGCCTTTTATTGAAACGGTTCTGAAAAAAATCCAGGAATTCGATCCACCCGGGATAGCGGCCCGCAATCTTCAGGAGTGTCTCCTCATTCAGGCAAAAGTCGTCGATCCGTCCAACCCGACATTGGAGGCCATCATCCGGGATCATCTGAAGGACTTGGAAAAGAAAAATTACGTCAATATTACCCGAAAACTAAAAATCCCCCTGGCCGAAGCGCTCAGGTTGGTGGCCTTGATCAGCAGCATGGATCCCAAGCCGGGGAGTGTTTTTAACCAGGAGCGGGTGCAGCCCATTGTGCCGGATGTCTATGTGGTCAAACAGGGAAACGACTATAAAGTGGTGCTAAATGAAGACGGCATGCCGCGCCTGAGGATTAACAACCTTTATAAGGAAGTCATGGGGGGCTTGAAAAAGGGGGCCAAAGCGGAAGAAGGTAAGCGGTATGTCCGTGAGCGGGTTCAATCGGCGACGTGGTTAATCAAAAGCATCGAACAGCGTCAAAAAACCGTGGAAAAAGTGGCCCAGAGTATCGTCGAGTACCAGCGGGATTTTTTTGACAGGGGGATCAATTACCTGAAACCCCTGGTCCTCAAGCAGGTGGCAGATGATGTGGAAATGCATGAATCCACTATCAGCCGGGTTTCCACCAACAAGTACATGCTGACCCCCCGGGGGATCTTCGAATTGAAGTATTTCTTCAGCAGCAGCATCCAGACGGTCAACGGCGAAGACATTGCATCCAAAAGCGTGAAGGAGAAAATCCGTAAGATCATCAGCGAGGAGGACGGACAGAAACCGCTGAGCGATCAGGACATCGTCAAGCGGCTCAAGACGGCGGGAATCACCATAGCCAGGAGGACCGTGGCGAAATATCGGGAAATGCTCGGTATCCTTCCCTCATCCCGGCGTAAGAAAGTGACCTTACCCGTATAAAACGATTGACTTTTTTCGACAACAACACTATATGGCCAACTCTTTGATGTTGTAATTGAATCAGCCCATGGGAAAACAGCAAAACGGGCGAAGTGAAAAATTAAGGAGGATTAAATAATGAGAATTACAGTGACCTTGCGAAACGGGGAAGATGAGTCCTGGCAGAAGGAATATGTGGAAGACAAGATGAAAAAACTCGACAAGTATATCGATACCCCCGCCGAGGCCCGTGTTGTTCTACAAGTGGAAAAGTTCAGAAATGCCGCCGAAATCAGCTTACTGGCGGATGGCATAAATATTAACAGCAAAGAAGAAGCAAAAGATATGCACTTGGCGATTGATGAAGCCGTCGACAAGTTGGAGCGTCAGTTGAAAAAGCACAAGGAAAAGATCCGGACGCACAAACCGGGCGGGAAGGAAACCGGCATCCTGGGCGGTGAAACCGGTGTCGAAGACCCAGATGAAGCGGCAAGCCCCCGGATCGTGGAAATTAAAAAGGTCCTCTTAATGCCCATGTCCGTGGAAGACGCAGTCATGCAGCTGGAAGAGACGAAAAACCGGTTTGTGGTTTACCGGGACAGCTATACCGAGAATGTACATGTCATGTATCGGCGTGAAGACGGTTCTCTGGCGGTGATTGAAACGAACGGTTGACGGGCAGGGAACGGGAAATGAAAATCGTCGATATGTTAAAAAAAGAGTTCATTGCCGTGTCCTTACAGTCCAAGGACAAGGCGGACGTACTCTCCGAACTGTCATCCCTTTTTACTTACGGGAATATTAAATATAATCAGTCGACCATGGTCAAAGCCCTGCTGGAGCGGGAGAAACTCGGGACCACGGGTATTGGCGATGGAATCGCCATCCCGCACGGAAAATTGGCGGATCTGGATGAAATGTATGTCGCCTTCGGAAAAAGCGATGCGGGGATTCCCTTTGAAGCGATGGATGGTAAACCCGTCCACCTGTTCTTTTTGCTGGTTGCTCCCGAACAGTCGACGGGGCAGCACCTGAAAACCCTGGCGAAACTTTCACGCATGCTCAAGGATGTCGAATTCCGTAAGCACCTCTTGGGAGCCAAGACTGCGGATGAACTGTATCGTACGATTGCCGAAAAGGATGATGCCTGCTGAGATGAGCAGTCCTCAGGTTTTCTGTTGAAGGGAATATCGATCAAAGTTCTGTTTGAAGGATCGGAAGCAAGGCTCGGCATCCGGAAGTTTTTTTCTCTGCCCGACAGGAAAGCGCCCGGCCGCGATTGCCCCGTGTATTTATCAACTTCCGAATCCCATGCGTTTTCGTGTACCTTTGCCGGGGGGATGCTTGTGATATCCGCAGGCACGACGAAAAGACTTCTTGCCCCCACAGCAGCGCTGGATGACTTTCTGGGCCGGATACGGGAACAAAAGGTGTCCTGTATGGCTTTTGCCGAGGATCAGGAACCCTCTGAAGATATTAAGCGATTCTGCACAGATAACCATATTGCCCTTTTCTCGTCTGCTTTCGACGGCCCCTATTTGCAGAGCCGCCTGACCGGTCTGATCCGTGAGAAAATATTAAAAACCGTGGTGGTGCACGGCGTTTTGGTTAATCTCTATGGCTTGGGCCTGCTGATTACCGGACGAGCCGGTGTGGGGAAAACCACCTGTGGTCTCATGTTGACGGGAAAGGGACACGTTTGGATTGCCGATGATCTGATCGAGGTGGTAAAAAAAGGTCGGATTCTATATGGCCGGGGGCATGGATCGACGGGGAACGTTGTGGCCCTCAGGGATCAAGGAATCATGGCCTGCCGGTCTTATCCGGGAATTCAACGGACAGCGTCCGATTCACCGCTTCGGTTATGGTGTGAACTGAAAACGGAGCCGGAAACGCCGCAAAGAAAAGAAAGGCGTACCATCATGGGGGTATCCGTCCCCTTTGCCGTCTTTTCCTCTTTCCCTTGCCCGGAAGATGCCTCAATGCGCATCGAAAAATGGGCACACCGTTTTGCCGACCTTAAGGAGATGTCATGAAAACGGTCCGTATAGTCATCATTACGGGTCTTTCCGGTTCGGGGAAAAGTACGGTTATGCGCGCCCTGGAGGATATCGGGTTTTACTGTGTGGACAATCTCCCCGTTGTTCTCCTGCCTCAATTCCTCAGCGTCCAGTCCACCCCTGAGAGGCGCATCGACCGCGTTGCTCTGGTGATGGATCTCCGCGAGAAAAGTTTTCTCGAAGAATATCAGCGGATCTTTGCCCAGTTAAAACAGCAGGGGTACACGATTGAAATTTTATTTCTGGATTCAACCGACGACGTGCTGGTGCATCGGTTCAGCGAGACGCGACGTATCCATCCCTTGGCGCCGCAGGGGACCATCATGGAAGGCATCCAGGTTGAGCGGGATAAGCTCACCCCCCTGAAGAACATGGCCGATTGTGTGATCGACACGACCTCACTGAATGTGCATCAATTAAAGGATGTGATCCAGCGGGCATACGCGACTGAAGGGGGCCTGAGGCGGCTCCTGATTTATGTCACCTCCTTTGGTTACCGTTACGGTATCCCGGTGGATGCGGATATGGTATTTGACGTCCGGTTTCTTCCGAATCCGTATTTTGTGGAAGGTTTGAAGAGCCGCGACGGTCATGATCCGGCGGTTCGAGACTACGTGTTTTCGAACGAGGAAAGCGCGCGCTTTATGGAGAAAGTGACGGATCTGATGGGGTTTTTGCTGCCGCTTTACGAAAAGGAAGGCAAATCAAGGCTCAATATCGCCCTGGGCTGTACCGGCGGTCGCCATCGCTCCGTGGTCATGGCAAACCGCCTGGGCGCCTATCTGAATGAAAACCACTATCCCGCCAGTGTCTACCACCGGGATGTCGGTAAAGTGTGATCTCCTAAAAGGATACCTCCACCTTTTTCTTGACGTTGTCGGCGATCCAGTGTGGGTCCCACCATTCGATGGGGTTGACGAACTGTTCCCCCACCATAATGCCGAAGTGAAGGTGATCTCCGCCGGCCAGACCCGACATGCCCGTGTTCCCGATTAAATCGCCCAGTTTGACTGATTGACCTTCCTTGACTTGAATGGAACTCAGGTGTCCATACAGGGAGATCATGCCCAGACCATGGTCGATGATTACGGTGTTGCCGTAGATGCCCAGGGAACCAGCAAAAAGAATCGCGCCGCTGTTCGCCGCCTGGACGGGTGCCCGTTCTGTCGAGGCCAAGTCGATGCCTTCGTGAATACTTCCCCCGATTTCCCGTCCTTCGAATATCCATTGCCGCCGGTCGCCGAAAAGCGCCATGGGTGCGCCGTCTTTCATCCGGAGAAATGGCCCATCCCACAGGGCCTGGGGTCGCGATTTCCGG
Organism: uncultured Syntrophales bacterium; assembly: GCA_964408155.1. Lineage (GTDB taxonomy): Bacteria > Desulfobacterota > Syntrophia > Syntrophales > JAAYKM01 > JAAYKM01. The sequence goes on along the minus strand of CAYOYJ010000018.1, from coordinate 8,440 downwards.
CAGATCGTCTGGATGGTTTTGAAGTTGTCTTCACGCATTTTTGCATTAACGTATATGAACACATCAACGAGCGGCTTTCCGCGGAGTTCCGGAACCATTGCCTGAAAGTCGGGCATTTTCTGCTGGAGGAAGTTATTGCTCAGATTGACCTTATCGCTTCGAAACTTCTTTTTCTTCAAAATGAAGCGGATGTTGGCCGATGTTTCGTTCTGACCGGGATCTTTCACGTAAGCCCGGATCTGAGGTTCCCGCTCAACGGCGTCCATCGGGATGGCAAAATAGCTGACATAACAGGGCTTCCCGGATACGATGATCGGGTAGGCCTTGAAAAAGGTTTCGTTAACGAAAACACCGCTTTCCACAACCGGTTCTGATGTGCGATACAGAACCACGCATACGCCGCCCGGATTGATATGATTCATCGTATTGAGGAGGAAAATCTGGGTCGGCATGAAATCAACGTAAACGGGTTTGGTGAGCGTGGCCTTGTTTTCGCGGAAAGAAGCATCCACCGCGGTGATCTGGAGCGTCGCCGGACCGTCGGCGAGTTTCATCAAAGGATCAATTTTGACGGGTATGTCTTGCGAAGGAGGACCTTTCTCGGGGTAGGAGACGGAGGCCAGTACATGCGTTTTACCGTTCTGGGTCAGGTTGACCAGAACGCTCTTGAGACCGCTTTTTTGATCGGTAACCGTTACGGTAAAGGTTTGCCCCTGACCGATCGCTTTGATGTCAGGAGTCAGCTTGATGGTGGGGGCACCGCCTTCAAAAAAGGGCAGCATAAAAAAAACGGCAGCAATCAGTACCACAATCGCGGCGCCGATCAGGATAGACGGGGTTAATTTTTTCAAGGGATTTTTCTCCGTAAGCGCCGTATTCGTATAGGACATCGGGTTCACCTCGGTGTTTTCTTGCTATATCAGGATGTTTCGGGCCTTGTCGGTCTGTCTTTTCGTGGCCCACCTATATTGATTTTCACCCGGTTTTGCAAGATGAAATTAGCAGAGGTAGACCTTTGGACAATTCGCCTTGAAGTTGTCCCCCTTTGTTGGTATAGTTTTTCCGCCTGTCAAAAAAACGTTCCGGAGATGAAGATGTTGGAGGGTAAAAATGTTCTGATCGGCATGACCGGCGGAATTGCGGCCTATAAAACGGGGGAGCTGATCCGGGAATGTGTCCGGAGGGGGGCTGATGTCAAAGCGATCATGACGGACCACGCCCGGGAATTCATGACCCCCATGACCGTTCAGACCCTGTCCCGCAACCCTGTCTTCACGGACATGTTTTCCCTGATCAAGGACTATGATATCGCCCATATTTCCCTGGCGGAATACGCCGACATTGTGGTGATCGCCCCGGCGACAGCCAACGTCATCGGTAAGATCGCCTCCGGGATCGCCGATGACCTGTTAACCACTGTCATCATGGCCACGCGGGCGCCGGTCCTCATCTGTCCCGCCATGAATATGCACATGTACGAAAACCCCATCGTTCAGGAGAATATCGCGCGCTTGGCGGCTCTCGGGTATCATTTTGTCGAGCCGGGTTATGGAGAACTCGCCTGCAAAGTGACCGGTCCGGGGCGGCTGGCCGAGGTGCCGGAGATCATGGAAGCCATCGAAACCACCATGACGGGAAAAGATCTTGCGGGGGAGCGGGTTCTCGTCACGGCAGGCCCAACCCGGGAACCCTTCGATCCCGTGCGTTTTATTTCCAACCATTCTTCCGGCAAGATGGGTTACGCTCTGGCCGCTATGGCCAGGCGCCGCGGCGCCCAGGTGACACTGGTCAGCGGGCCGTCGGCCCTGGCACAACCGGTTGGGGTCCGATTCATTGCCGTTTCAACGGCGGTGGAGATGTGGGATGCCGTCATGGCTAATTTTGAGCGGGCGACTGTGGTTATTAAGGCGGCGGCCGTCGCCGATTACCGCCCCGCCGAAGTCGCACCGAACAAGATCAAGAAGAAGGAAGGTCCGCTGACGATCAAGCTGGTCCGGAACCCCGATATCATTTCCGAAATCGGCAAGCGGAAGGGGAACCGTATTCTTGTCGGATTTGCCATGGAATCGGAAAATCTGGTTGAGAACGCCAAGGGGAAGCTCCTGACAAAAAAAATGGACATGATTATTGCAAACGACCTGACCCAGGAAGGGGCGGGTTTCCAGACGGATACCAATATCATAAAGATCCTCGACCGGGACGGGAGGGTAGAGGAGTTGCCGATTATGGACAAAGGGGACGTGGCCAATCGAATCCTCGACCGGATTCGGGACATGCGGGCGACCCGTAAGCGTTGAAAGACGGAGCGCCCATGATCAACAGACCGGATCTTGCCGCAGAATTGCTGGAAATCGTCGATTCACCCACCGCGGTCATTATCTTGGATCAGGAGCGGAAACGTTCCCTGTCTTACCTTTGTTCATCGCAGGACGTCGTCTCGGCTCAGAAGCCGGTCACGGTCCTGACACCGAAGAGGTTTGAAAAACCGACCCTTGGGGACATCCGGGCGGATATGGGGGATTGTCGGCGCTGCTGCCTCCATGCGACGAGGCAGAACCTGGTATTCGGTGAAGGCAACCCTCAGACGGATTTGGTCTTCGTCGGCGAGGCACCGGGAGCGGATGAAGATCAGCAGGGAAAACCTTTTGTCGGGCGGGCGGGTCAACTCCTGACGAAAATCATTGAAGCCATGGGCCTGAAGCGGGAGCAGGTTTATATTTGCAACATTCTCAAGTGCCGCCCTCCGGGAAACCGCAATCCCCTGCCGGAAGAAATCCTGGCCTGTGAACCTTTTCTGATTCGTCAGTTGGAGGCGATTGGGCCCCAGGTGATTTGTACCTTGGGGACCTTTGCCGCACGGACCCTGCTCAAGACGGAAGCGCCGATTACGGTCCTGCGCGGAAGATTTCACGACTATCACGGCATTCCCCTCATGCCGACGTACCATCCGGCCTATCTGCTCCGAAATCCTTCGGCCAAGAAACAGGTCTGGGAAGACGTACAACAGATCATGAAGCGGTTGAAGATCGGTGAGTCCCCATCACCTTCCTGAAATCAAAAATAAAAAAGGGGTGGACAGGGTGAGGAAAAAAATTCGTGACCGCAAAATATGGTTTGCCGCATTTCTCTTCTGTTTTTCCCTTGGCGGCTACAATCTGGCCATCGGCGCTGAAAGGGGGCCCATTTATGACGTGATCACCGTCGATGCCACGATCACCCCGCCCATTGCCGAATATATCCTCAAGAGCATACGTGAGGCGTCAGCAGGCTCCGCCGCCGGTCTGGTCATCCTGTTTGATACGCCCGGCGGGCTCGATTCGAGCATGCGGGAAATTGCCAAGGGGATTCTCAACGCCCCACTGCCGGTGATGGTGTTCGTCCATCCGGCAGGAGCTCGGGCGGCGTCTGCCGGGGTCGTCATCACCATTTCCGCTCATGTGGCGGCCATGACACCCGGTACGAATATCGGGGCGGCCCATCCTGTCGGAATCGGTCTGGGCGGTGGTATGGATGAAACGATGGCCAAGAAAGTCGAGAACGATGCGGTGGCCTACGTGCAGGGGATCGCTAAGAAGCGCGGACGCAACGAGGAATGGGCGGCGAAGGCAGTCTTGAAAAGCGAGTCCATCACCGCCGAAGAGGCTCTGCGTTTGGGTGTGATCGATGTCGTTGCCGCGGATGTGAATCAGCTTCTCGCCCAGATTGATAAACGGAGGGTTAACCTGCCCACGGGAGAACGGGTCATGCAAACCCGGAACGCCCAGATCCGGGAAAAGGACATGGGGCTGCGACTGCGCATCCTTTCCGTAATCAGCAATCCCAATATCGCCTATATCCTTTTGCTCGTCGGACTGGCGGGGTTGTACTTTGAATTTGCCAATCCGGGAGTGATTCTGCCCGGTGTGATCGGAGGCATGTCCCTGATTTTGGCTTTCTTTGCCCTCCAGACCCTGCCGGTGAATTACGCAGGCGTGCTTTTAATTCTGTTTGCCGTGATTCTGTTTGTCGCGGAAATTAAAGTGATCAGTCATGGCCTGTTGACGGTGGGGGGGATTGTCTCTCTGATCATGGGGTCCTTGCTGCTCTTCGATTCTTCGGAGCCGGCCATGCGGGTATCACTCCAGGTTCTGGTGCCCACGGTGACGATTCTGTCGCTCTTTTTTATCGGGGTGATCAGTCTGGTCGTCAAGGCGCAATTGCGTAAAAAGTTAACGGGGAAAGAGGGAATGGAAGGGGCCGAAGGGGTGGCCGTAACGGATATTTCCGACCGGGGCAAGGTTCAGATCAAAGGAGAGTACTGGAACGCCGCCAGCGACCAAGTCATTCCCCAGGGTAAACAAATCCGGGTGAAAAGCGTGGAAGGCTTGACCCTTAACGTGGAAGAAATCAACTGAAGGAGGTTGTTATGCTGGAGTTTACACCGATTGTAATCATTGTCCTCGTTGTCATGTTTCTCGCGTCTGCGATCCGTGTTCTCAACGAATACGAGCGGGCCGTTATCTTCCGCCTGGGTCGGATCATCGATACGAAAGGTCCCGGTATTATTCTACTTATTCCCATCGTGGATAAAATGGTCAAGGTCGATATGCGGACGATTACCATGGATGTGCCCGCCCAGGATGTCATTACCCGGGATAACGTCTCCATCAAGGTCAACGCCGTCGTCTATTTCCGCGTCGTTGATGCCAATTCAGCGGTAGTAGAAGTGGAGAATTATCTTTACGCCACATCCCAATTGGCCCAGACAACCCTGCGAAGTGTCTGCGGCCAGTTTGAACTGGATGAAATCCTGGCGGAGCGGGAGAAAATCAACCTGAACATTCAAGAGATCCTCGATCGCAGCACCGACCCATGGGGTATTAAGGTCACCCTGGTCGAAGTTAAGCATATTGATCTGCCGGAGGAGATGAAACGGGCCATGGCTAAACAGGCCGAGGCGGAGCGCGAGCGACGGGCGAAGATCATCAACGCCGAAGGCGAATTCCAGGCGGCCCAGAAGCTGACCGATGCGGCGTCGGTCATCGCCACCCAGCCCATTTCGCTGCAATTGCGTTATCTGCAGACTCTGGTTCAGATTTCCTCGGAGAACAATTCAACGACTATTTTTCCCATTCCGATCGATCTGGTCAAACCGTTCCTGAAACTGGCCGATAGGATGGACAAAGAATAATTCTGAAGTGCTGATGATGGAGGTGATGGCATGAACGTCAGGGAAAAATTTGATATTGTAACCGGCGGATTGATTCTGATTACGCTGGGTTGCCTGATCATTCTGAATAATCTGGGGATTTACGGGTTCAATAAAAGCTGGCCCATTCTTCTCGTGGTTATTGCGATTTCCATGCTGATGCAAAAGGTCAAGGATATGGGGGGGTGGTTGATCCTCGTGGTCGGGATGGTTTTTTTGCTGATCAATCACTGGGGAATGAAACTGCACATTCTGGGGACCTATCTGCTGCCGGTCATCCTGATTGCCCTGGGGGTCAGCATTTTCATGCGGAAAAAGAAGCGGGGTTTTTGAGATAGTGCAAGTTTTTCACCGCTTGGCGACAGGATCGGCATAAACGATTGATGTATCATCGGATTCTCCGCGCGCCGCTTTTACCGGTACATCGGGGAGGCGGCGTTCTTCTTCCGGTTGTTGGAGGATTTTTTCAGAAACTTGCCCCCCAGCTTTTCCAACCATGATTGTATCAAGCTTACTTATGGAAAACCTGTTGATGGTTGCAGCGTTGGTCTTTCCAACTAACCATCGGTATTCAAGAAAGACAACTCTGGTTATTTATTATGAATAAGCGTTGCGATCTTTCAGTTGAAGACCGATAGGCTGTGGGAAAAGAAGTGATAATCGACGGAAATGTCGATTTCCCGGACAGATCTTGCCTTTATCTAACATAGGGTAATAACGATCAAACAGCGGATAGCGGTTCAACCAGCCGACATATTTTGCCGCTTCGGATATTTCGGAAATTACTTAATAATGTATATTATCATGTGGTTGCCTTATTTGAGCGCCGCCGGCATCGTTTATGCTCAATACGGCGGATAGCCAAGGGATGGGGGTGCCTCGAGCACAGTGCTGAGGATGCAACCCAGGGAGAAAAAGGACGCAACCTTCTCTCAGGGGAAGGGGAAAATCCTTCCTCTCCCGCCATTAAGAACGGAATTTGATTGAAGAAAAGGACATGAGGTGAAGGAAGAACATTTTAACGATAAACGGCATCACGTTATCGGTACGGAAACAAGACATGGGGTGGTTCTTTTATTTTTTGCCATATTTCTCGCTTTTGAATTCATTGTCAGAACCGTGCTGCTGATTAAGGCGGCACGGGATGTCTCTTGGGATTTCAGCCTGCCGGCGGCGTTTGGCTGGGGGATTCTTTATGATTTCGGTGCGGCTTGCTGGCTGTTTTTGCCTCTCATCGTGTTGCTGACCATTTTACCCGAACATTTTTTCGAGCGCTTCAGAGGGCGTCTATTCCTGCATACAATCATATTTTCCGTCATGTTTCTGCTACTCTTCGGGTTGGCCGCGGAGTGGGTGTTCTGGGATGAATTCGGTGTCCGGTTTAACTTCATCGCCGTAGACTATCTTGTATACACCCAGGAAGTGCTGAATAACATTCGTGAATCTTATCCCATACCGCTGCTTCTCAGCGTTATTGCCGTTTCGTCCCTGCTCATCCACCTTGTCATCTGGAAAACAGGCCTGCCGAAACTCTGGTTGGAGGCCGCGGCGGAACCAGTCGGGGGCCGTTATAAAAATGGGGCTATCTGGTGCTTGGGAGTTGTTGCCGTCGGACTGGTAATCAATCAGAATTGGCTGCCTTCATTCGCAAACAACTATAACCGTGAACTTGGAAAAAACGGCATCTGGTCACTTTTTGCGGCGTTCAAGGACAATGAACTGGATTTTAACCAATTTTTCCCCACGGTTCCTACCGAACAAGCGTTCCAGAGGATACGGGAGGAAGTCATCGAAGACGGGTCGGTGCTGTTGCGCCCTCAAGTTCGGGACACTTTGAGATTTTATTCCAGCGACAAGACGGAACTGAAACCAAACGTTGTTCAGATTACGGTGGAGAGCCTGAGTGCGGAATTCTTGAGTAGAACCGGACCGTACGCCAATTTGACACCGAATTTGTTGGCTCTGAAACAGAAAAGCTTGGTCTTTGACAACTTCTACGCAACCGGCACACGCACCGACCGGGGCATGGAAGCCTTGACGTTATCTCTGCCCCCCACCCCCGGTCGATCCCTGGTTAAACGGCCTCACAATGAAGGATTGTTTACACTGGGTTCCCTGTTCAAGACGAAAGGCTATGATACGGCTTTTATTTACAGCGGCTATGGCTATTTCGACAATATGAACTATTTTTTTGGTAACAACGGCTACCGTGTCATTGACCGTGGCAGTGTCAGTCGGGATGATGTCACCTTCGCCAATGTCTGGGGCGCCTGTGACGAAGATCTGTATCGTTGGACACTACGTGAAGCCGACGCCGCTTTCAAATTGCAACGCCCCTTTCACTTTTTCGTCATGACCACCTCAAATCATCGTCCTTTTACTTATCCTGACGGAAAGATCGATTTGCCGTCCAAGATTGCAGGACGGCTGGGTGGTGTGAAGTATTCCGATTATGCCATTGGTTGGTTCATCCGGGAGGCAGAGAAAAAGCCCTGGTTTAAGAACACGGTTTTCGTGGTTGTCGCAGATCACTGTGCCTCGAGTGCGGGAAAAACCGACTTGCCCGTCGATAAATATCACATTCCCCTGCTGATTTATGCACCTGGTGGACAAATCCGGTTCGGACATGTTAAAACCAGCGCCAGCCAGATGGATTATGCTCCGACCTTGCTGGTTCTGCTCAATTGGAGATATCCCAGCCGTTTTCTGGGACATGATGTTTTTCGCATCGATCCTGAAGAAGGGCATGCCATCATCGGTAATTATCAGGAACTGGGGCACATCGAGGAAGGTGAGTTGGTGATTCTGAAACCTCTTCGCAAAAACATCGAATACCACTATGATTTTGCTCTAAAATCCCTCAGCCCCTCGGCACTGAAGAAAGAGTACCGGCTGGAAACCATCAGTTATTATGAAGTCGCGAGTTATTTATATAAGCAAGGACTTTATCGGGCATTGACTGCGCCGGAATATCGGTGTTATGTAAAATAGGGGCAAAAGTTAACTGCAGCGGAAAACTCAGGCATGGGCGGTCGAAAAACCGATCAGCAAGAGATTCGATTTAATACAGGTACATGAGATATGCGGTTGTTGCTGGTTGAGGATGATCTGAAAATTGCCCATTTTATCATGAAGGGGCTTCAGGAAGCCGGTTTTGCCGTTGACCATGCCCAGGACGGTGAAGGGGGCTTGGATATGGCCTTCCATGAACCTTATGACGCCGCCATTGTGGATTGCATGTTGCCGAAATTG
>CAYOYJ010000017.1:0-23920 GCA_964408155.1 uncultured Syntrophales bacterium | reverse complement strand
AATGATAAATAAACAAATAATATCAATAAGATCAAATATTTTTCAGGGACGACTACTTAAAAGCGGGAACAATCATCTCCCGGTCGATTTTATCGGCGTCGCTGGCGTTGAATTCCATGATTCGCTTGAGATGGAAAAAGCTTTCCTCGTCCATGGAGGTAAAACTGATGGCTGTTTCGTCGGGGCCGACCCGCAGGATTTTACCGGAAAGCTCGATTCCCGTTTCATCGTTTAGTTTTATTCTTACGGTGCAGGGTGCATTTTTTTGAAAAGAAGGGGCGGTGACGCATAGCACGCCCGTCAGGCTCAAATTGACCATTTCCGTCCGATGTTCCTCTTCGCCGCACCGGATTGCCATTTCGAACTGGACGGAAACCCGGGTCCGCTTTCTTCGCTCGTCGCTCATAGCACTTCTCCCGAAAATCGGATTTTTTTATCTTGAGAAAAATTTATAGGATGACTCAAGACAGCTTGGTCTCTCCGTCGGCAATTTTCTGCAAGGCCGACTTGTTCAGAATCCTCACGCGGGCCCCTTCGATTTTCAAAAGCCCCAGACGAGCCATTCGTGTCAAAATCCGTGATAAGGTTTCCGGAATCGTACCCAGTAGTGCCGCCAGTTGACCTTTGCTGACCTCCAGATCCAGTTGTTCGGCATCCGGTGACTTGTCGCTCAGAAAAAGCAGATAAGCGGACAGACGTCCCGGGACTTCCTTCAGGGACAGGTCCTCGATCAGTCCGGCAAACTTTCTCAAGCGGATGGACATCACCGCCAGCATGTTCAAGGCAAGAGCAGGGTCCCGCCGGATGATGTCGATAAAACCGTCACGCGGGATAAACAGGCAGGTCGTGTTGGCGTTGGCCTTGGCGTTTGCCGGAAAGTCATGTCCGGTGAAAACGGCGACCTCGCCGAAAGATTCGCCGGGACCAAACAGGTGAAGAATCTGCTCCTTTCCTTCCACGGAAATTTTATAGATTTTTACCTGACCCGTGTTGGCAATATAAAATCCGTTTCCTTCATCCCCTTCCAGGAAAATGACTTCGCCTCGGCGATAAGTACGCTGCTGTACAATATCAGCAACATTGCGCAGTTGATCGCGCTCCAGCCCTTCAAAAAGTTGAATGGTCCTGATCTGCTCCAATGGATTCATGGGCTGCAGAATAGGGGGTTTAACACCGCCTGTCAAAGCATATTTACATTAAAGCGCTTGCATTCATTAAGGTGCAGAATGAATGCAGAGGCCTGTTGGTCATCTCGCTGCTTCCGAACATGCTGCTACGTTGTCCATAGCTCCAGGCATGGGCAAATGGAAATACAACAACAAAATGGCTGTCGCCACACCATCCTTGCTTAAACAGCTAAGACCACAGTGATGTTTGCGTCCTCTTCCGATGAAAAGACAACACCTTATATCGACATCAAAAAATGGTTGATGCCTGATGGATAATAATCATTGTCCCTAAGTCAACCCGGTCCTGTACGCCTGAATCCAGAAAACGATTTCAGGTGCGTTCGTTTACGAAGGAATCGCGGACTTAAAAAGAGCCGTAATATGGGGAATCACGATGTTGATCATCAGTCCCAGGGAACAGATTTTGGTGTCAACGGCCATGCCCCACTGATAGTCACCCAAATTTAGAACGACGATGGCTTTATTGCCCTCCAGTTCGATAATGTAATATTTCCCCATCTCCGGAAGACCGCTTTCCTTCATGGTGTTGACGATATACTGTGTGATCTGATTGAACATGGCCGAGGCGACGGGATTGGAGTTGAACCCCGCAATCGATTGACCATCCCGGGTTGTGTAAATGTCGCTCGCCAAGGCGCCGCCGTTAGAATATTCTTTTAATTCGTCCATGGCCTGATTGAGTTTGCTGATATCCATTGTATGCTCCTTCATAGGATTTGATTTTGCTGATTTCCCGGCATTGGGAGTAAAAATATTAAAAATATTCATATGCTTTTCCGAACCGCCTTTCTCCTGCTCTCGTGTTGTTGGTCCCCCAAAAACAGCAACAACTGTCCATGCTTACTTCATTTAATCCCTAAAGTTCTTTGGATCTCAGGGAAATAAACTCATAACATGGCAAGTCCGGACCCCTCTTTCAAAGATGACACAATAAACAGTCAATACGAGCCGATAAGGTATTTTCTAATCCGGTTTTCCGGACAGGATTTTGACGTCAACTATTCCAAAGCAGCGGCAAAAACGGTCTTGGCTTTCGGCAGAGCCACATTGAGCAGAATGCCCAGAGAAGTTTTCTTCGTATCGATAAGAATTCCCCACTGATAATCACCCATGATCAACACGATGACCATCTTGTCATCAGCCAGATCAACCATATAGGTGTTGCCCATCGGGGGAAATCCCGCTTCCTTGATAGTGTTGATCATATACTGGGTGATCTGGTTGGACATGGCGCAGTACGTTTCGTTTCCGTTGTAGCTGATGATGGATTGACCGTCCCGGGTCGTGTAGATATCACACGAGATCAATCCGGCTCCCGCCGTCTCTTTGAGAGTGTTCAACGCTTCGTTCATTTTCTTGACATTCACGGCATTCTCCTTTCCTTCCATTAAGTTGGTTGAATGTTCCGCCCCCGCTTGTGAAATGGGGGGCCGCTTTTTCTCTTCCCCAGAAATGCCTTCGGCATCCATAGGTTCTTCAGTCATGAATGCGGAGTGATCCTCTGAGATCTCCGTTTCCTTATCCGGTATGATGCCCGCGGGAAATGCTGCGCATGCCAACGGTTCTTCCCAAAGAACCGCTTCTTCATTTAGAAATACGTCGCCGGCAGCCAAGGCGCCCTGATCGGTCAGTCCATCCACTGATTCTTCAACGGGTAAGGGTGCTTCATCTGATGACACGCTTCCTTCTCCCGCCATATGATCGGCGGATTCATCTGTCGACATTGCGACAGGCACCGGTTGTTCTTCCGAAAAGGGGCTTTCAGCACTTAATACGGGTTGATCGATGACTTCACCCGACAACTCATCGACTAGAAAGAACGTTTCCTCGGACAACGCTTCTTCCGGCTCCGGCAAAGTCTCGCCTGTAAATTCCGCTGCTGTTTCGTTCGGCAATGTATCCGGCGCGATTTCTTCGGCGGCTGCCGCCTCATCTTCGGCTGCAGATATACCTGTTTCCGTCTCAGGCAGGCAACTTTCCTCGGCAAGGCCGCTGACCAGTCCAACGCCGCTTCCCGTAATCGCTTCGGTGGATTGTTCGCTCTTTGCCGCCTCTGCCTCGAATGAAGAGGCGAGCGGTTGTTCCGTTTCCTGATCGCTCAAGGGAAGCATATCGCTTGTCGCCGCGGGGATGTTTTCGGACAAAGCCGTAGCGCCCGCTTCTTCCACATTGAAGATGTTTCCCAGCTCTATGTCATAGGTGCTCTCCGCGGACGGTTGCGCAGGTTCTGACGTGCGGGCACTCCGCTGACGGCTTTCCAGGACCATCATGATAAAATCCAGATCATGCTGGATATTTTTTTCCACGGAGAAAGTTTTTGAACTGATCTGAATTTCAGGTTGTCCCCAGGCCAGGATTTCCATGACCGCGGTTTCTCCGGAGCTGTTGGGGGCGATGGCGTGAATCAGGTTACCTTTTTTCAAAAACAACTTCCCCTTCCGATCCTGATTCCGGATCGTGAGGGCGCACGTTTTCTTTTCCATCTGCAACAGTTTCAGGAAAGAGGTTAACAGGATGCCCGGCACATCCACATCATCGAACGGCTTAACAATGTTGTAGATATTATCCACGAGAAGATCAAAGTCCAAAGGCTTTTCCAGGTAACGGATCGCCCCCAGGTGCGAGACGCTGTTTTCGATGACCGGAGTCCCGTACGCCGTCATGACGATGACCGGGATTCGCGGGTGATGAGAACTCATGTAAGCCAGCAATTCGAATCCGTCCATAACCGGCATTTTAAGATCGGTTATGATCAAATCAACACTTTCTTCCTTCAGTATTTGCGTTGCTATCTTGCCATTTTCGGCCGTTCTGATTTCGAATTCCTGGTCGTGGGCTCTGAGTCCCTCAACCAAGCTCAATAAGAACGTTTTATCATCATCTACTATTAAAATAATCGCCACAGTGTACCTCTTGAATCTCTATGAAAAAAAATGATTTTTATTGATCATCCTGCGTTAAATATCGGTGCCTTCCTTAAAGCACGGACTATGCCAAATTTTGAAGATGAAGGGAAGCGTGTGCTGACTTGCGTTCAGGACCTCAACCCAGCTTGAATGGCATCGAAATGATCGTTAGGGGTCAAAATGAGTGGTTCAATATAACCTATTGCCTATTCAATGTGAACGGTGTCGGTCAGACGAAAAAGCTTGACTTTTCTTTTGAGAGTAGACAACGAAATGGCGAGGACTTTGGCGGTTTGGGTGAGGTTGCCTCCCTTTTCGCCTAAAATTTTCTTGATATAGTTCTTTTCCATCTCCGCCAGAGAACAGGGGGCTTTGGAGGTATGCGCGATAACGGGGCTTCCCCCGGACGTTTTTCCCTCTGCGCCAAACAGCAGTTCCGAAGGACGAAGCTGTTTTTTATGGAGGATGTATGAGCGTTCCAGGATGTTTCGTAATTCCCGGACGTTTCCCGGCCAATCGTATTGTTGCAGGAGTCTGATCTCTTTTTCATCCAGATCTCGATCCGGATTGCCTCCGAAAAGGGAGATGAAATGACGGCAGAACAGAGGAATATCTTCCGTACGCGCCTTGAGCGGCGGGATATGAATGCACAACACGCTGATGCGATAGTACAGATCTTTGCGGAATAGATTGTTTCGGATCGCAGCTTCCAGGTCGGTATTCGTTGCCGCAATAATACGGACATTGACCGTTATTTGCGATTGTCCTCCCAGACGTCGAATGGTCCCGTTATCGAGAACGCCCAGCAGTTTAGCCTGCAAGTGCAGCGGCATGGTTGCAATTTCGTCCAGAAAAAGGGTGCCCCCTTCCGCCAGTTCAAAAACGCCCTTGCGGCTCGCGACGGCGCCGGTAAACGCCCCCTTTTCGTAGCCGAACAATTCGGATTCGATCAGGTTTTCCGGCAGGGTGGCGCAGTTCACAAAGACAAAAGGCGCTTCGCGGCAAGGACTGGCATAATGAATATGGCGTGCCAGCAGCGTTTTGCCGGTCCCCGTATCACCGGTAATCAATACGGGCGACCGGACCTCCGTGGCGCGCTTCACAAGTTCGTACACCCCACCGGTCCGACCGAGTGTTCCGATCAGGATAGAATTCTGCTGATCCTTGGTTGCCTTATACGACTGAAGCAACTGGGCGCGCTCAAATTCGCTCACCTGCAACGCCCGCTTGATGGACAGCCTCAGTTCCTCCAATTCGAAGGGCTTGAGCAGATAATCATGGGCGCCTGAGCGAATGGCTTGGACGGCATGCTCGAAGGATGGGTGGGCGGTTATAAACAAAATTTTGCATTGTTCGTTGCCGTCAAGAATTTCCGGGCAGATCAGGTGCCCTTGACGGTCGGGTAAATTTTCATCCAGCAACACAACATCAATATTATGACTACGACAGACATGCAACCCCTCAGCAGCCGAATACGCCGTGTGAATCTCCAGGAGAGGGCTGCGGAACTCGTCTTTGACCGTTTCGCAGAAGAGTTTATCGTCGTCGATAATCAGCAAGTTTCGTTTGATGCTTCCGTCATTCATTTTCTACCGGCCTCAAAGTCAAACGGACAAGTGTTCCCTCATCCACTTTGCTTTCAATCTCGATATTCCCGTCCATTTGCATCATCAATTTTTTTACAATCACCAATCCCAGACCGGTTCCATGCTGCTTGGAAGTAAAAAACGGTTTGAACAGATTGTCCAGTTGATATTGGGACATGCCCACGCCGTTATCCCGGACGGTTAATTCCAGCTTTTTGCCCATTTTATTTAAGCCGATTACGATTTTAAGGTTATCGTCGGGCTCCGGAAAGGCGTCTGCGGCGTTACCGAGTAAATTGAGTACGACCTGCTGCAAGGCCCGGGAATCGGCGAACGCCTTGTCGTCCTGAGTCTTGATGTCCGTTTCGATCAGAATGCCCCGTCTTTTGAAATCTTCTTTGACCAAAGGAAGGAGCCTCTCGATGAAGGACAGCAGGGAAATTTCCTTCAAGGTCAGGTTTTCATACATATTGAAATTCTTGAGTGAAGTCAGCAGGTATTCCACTCGATTGATTTCATTGAGGGCACGATTGGCATATTCCAGTATTTTCTCCTGGGAGTAATTGCCGATATTATTTTTCAGGACGCTCAAGGTCATCTTCATGGAGTTAATCGGATTACCGATCTCATGCCGGATGCCCGAGAAAATGTAGCCCAGATTATTCATCATCTGGACGGACTCGGCAATGTTTTCCAAGCGCGCCTTTTCCGTGATATCGCGGCTGATGACAATGATTTCATCTGTGCCAAAGGGTAGAAAACTGGCATCGAAAAGAAAAATCCCCTGGGGGGCGGGAAGCTGATATTGTATCTTGACAATTGATTTTTCCTGGCATGATTGGCTCATGGCCTTGATGAATTGATTGACCACCGGCACAGGGAAAACGTAATGAATAAAATGACCTTTTTCCAGACGAAGGGGCAGGACTCCGTCATCTACCAACCTGGCGGACCAGTCAATAATCATACCCTTATTATTCAGCCTCAGGAAGATATGGGGAATCACATCATAAAGCATTCCCAATTCGGTCTTCAAAAGACAAAGCTCGTTTTTCATCTCATTGATGTGACTGATGTCGGTAACAACGATAATGGCGAAAAATTCCTGGGATTGTGTATCGTGATTCCGAGTCGAGAAAATGGGACGAAAGATGAGGCTCAGCTCCTGATCTCTTTGAGGATCATGAATCGTGTATTCATAAGAATGATGCTGCGTCATTTTCGTCCGCGCTTCCTGCCATGCGCTCAATAAATAACATTTTTTATCGTTGCAATAAGGGTGGAGGAGCCTATGAAATGACATACCGATGACTTTATCCAATTGCCGGATCTGCCATTCTTCAACATTGGCATTACACCGACAAATGACGCCGTCGTCATCGACTAAAAGAACAAGGTGTCGAAAGGCATTCAAGGCGGCATGCCATACGTCTCCGCCTTTTTCCCCCCATCGCGGATCATTGTCGACCAATCCGGCAGCTTTTCCGGAAGTGGTGGGTGCTTTTGAAAAACGGTCTTCCATATCTTCACTCATTCCAATCGAACCAACTCTAAGAAAAAAATGATCTGTTTCCGTGGATCGTCACTCCGAACCACTTGATTTGTAACCGTTGCCATTCGTAATGGTATTTTTCCACACAATCGGGGCAAATGCCATGGGAAAAACCAACTCCGAATGATCCCGGATAAAAGAATCTGCAGGCCGCCATTGGTCGCCTTTATCCGAAATATAAGCGAATTTAATTCGCTTATAAGGAGTAGGCTATATTATTTGTTTTTACCGCAATCGCACAGACTAAAACCGATAAAATCACGAAAGACTGTAATAACTTTTTCATATTTCCCCTCCCGTTGGAATGATTCCTGACTTTGTTGTGCAATACGAACGCTCAACCAAACCTGACGTGCCGGTCAATCGTGAAACATCATAAAAAGCCGGATTGTTCTGCCGGGGGGAGGATAAGACGATACAAAAAAATCGCACCCAAAAGGATTCGACAGGATTTCTAAACAACATGGATGATACTCCCCCGAGTTGCTTTTAGTTCATGTTCAAAATCTTGGATATTTAACCACTTAGCGGAAACGACTTTTAGTCTATTTCCTGCCCCAGGTCAACGGCCTTTTGTTCTCCAAACAGGACGCAATCCTTTCTTTATTTCCTGAGGGAAGAATGATGCATCCCGTTCTTGGGAGCTGCGGTATCACTTTTTTAAAATTTCCCATGGATTTTCTCGAAATTATTCTCCTTGACTATAGAACGATCGTTCTATAGTAATGTCATCATGAAAACGGAAAAAGTCGTTATGACGTCAACTCACGGTCGTTATTGCCCGGTGGTGGGCCATATCATGGCCGGTTTTCCCACGCCGGCGGAGGAGGAACTGCAAGATCTTCTTTCTCTCGATGAATATCTGATCCCACGGCCGGGTCTTCTTTCATGGTAAGGGTGAGCGGCGATTCCATGACCGAGGCCGGAATTTTACCGGGAGACCTGGTGATTGTGGAAAAGGGGCGGAATCCCAAGACGGGCGATATCGTCATTGCCGAGGTGGACGGAGAATGGACCATGAAGTACTTTCGCAAAGAGGGGAAAATCGTTGTTCTGGAAGCCGCGAATTCCCGGCATGCTCCAAGCTGCCCCCAGGTTGAACTGCACCTTGCGGGAATTGTGGTCGCCGTCATCCGCAAGTATCATCGATAAGCGGTAACATGATGAGCAACACCATTTTCAGCCTGAATCGTTGGCCGAAAGCGATTGTTCACGTGGACGGCGACGCTTTTTTTACCTCCTGCGAAGAGGTCATTCATCCTGAGCTCAAGGGCAAGCCCATGGTTACGGGGGGCGAAAGGGGTATTATCGCCTGTGCCAGTTATACTGCCAAGAAAATCGGGATCAAACGGGGTGTTTCCATTTTCGACGCGAAGAAGATATGTCCGGGACTTTTGATTCTGCCGTCCGATTATGAAACCTACAGCCTCTTCTCTCGCCGGATGCTCCATATCATCAGGCAGTTTACGCCACAGGTGGAGGCGTATTCGATTGATGAAGCCTTTGCGGATATAACGGGTATGCGTCGGGCGCTCCGGTCGTCCTATGAACATATCGCTTTTCAGATCCGGGAAAACATCGAAAAAGAGTTGGGGGTTACCGTTTCCGTAGGGCTGAGTATCACGAAGGTGCTGGCGAAGGTCGGTTCCAAACACCAGAAACCCCATGGGTTAACAGTGATTTCAGGACGGGACATACCCGACTACCTGGGAAATCTTCCCGTTCAGGATGTCTGGGGAATCGGCCATGCGACAATGAACTATCTGTTGAAGATGGGTATTAGAACTGCTCTGGAATTTGCTCGAATGCCGGAAAGCATGGTTAAAGCCCGTTTTACGAAATCGGGCCTTGAAATCTGGCGCGAATTGCGCGGTGAATCGGTGTACCCGGTCCTTCCGGAAGAAAAAAGCGACTACGCCTCCGTCAGCAAGACCAAGACCTTTGCTCCGCCGACGAGCGATCCGGATTATCTGTTTGCTCATCTGATGCGGAATCTTGAATCCGCCTGCATCAAGGCCAGGCGATACCGCTTACTGCCCGGAAGGATTGTGGCTTATCTCAAGAAACAGGATTTTGATTGTGTCGGGCAGGAGGTAAAGCTCAACCGCCCCTGTGTTTATCCGATGGAATTAACGGCTATCATCAGGAAAATGTTCGCTGTTCTGTACTGTCCTCAGGAAATATACCGGGCGACAGGAATTGTCCTGCTTGATTTGGATCGAAACGTCGAAAGGCAATATTCCCTCTTTGAAGACCCCGTAAAACCGGAAAAAATAAGAAATCTGTACAAGGGGGTTGATGCCGTATGCCGTAAGTACGGCAAACATTCGCTTCATCTGGGCGGTTCTCATCTCCTGGAACAACAGGGCAAGGGCAGGAGAGGTGAACCGACGGTCAGGGAACAAACGCTGCTGTTCGGCGAAACCGCAAGAAAACATCTGTCCCTGCCGCTCATCCATTTGAAGGTATAGATCCTGCTTCGTATTTTTTTTACGTTAACATTAAAAGATATGCTCATTATGGTTCATCCGAAATGTACGTCCGCAAGCACTGGATTGAGGTGACGACCGAGGATCGGAAGTCGATGAAAATCTACTTCGAAAGACAGGTTCGCCGCAGTCGGAAAGGGCAAAGATGGCAGCTCTTCAGCATGACGGTCCCGGACGAAACCCCATAGTGAAACTCCCCCGTCAAGTTTTATTTCTGTTTATCGAAGAGCAGAACCGTTCCGCTCGTTGAGGAAATAAAAAAAGCCGTGCCAGCAGGGTGAGGCAGAGTTGAAAATCAGATGACGAGTCGCGTCCTATGTTGTTTTGGTTGAGGTATGAATGATTGACGTCACACTGGTTGATCCCCCCGGCAGGGATTCGATCTGAAAATCGTCGGAAAAACGCTTGGCGTTCGGCAATCCCATGCCGGCGCCGAAGCCCAGGGAACGAATCCAGTCGTTGGCGGTGGAAAAACCTTCCCGCATGGCATCCGCGATATTTTCGATGCCGGGGCCTTCATCGATAGCCCGGATGGTCAGAATGTCCGGTGTCAGATGAAACGTGAGCCTTCCCCCGTTGGAATGGACAACAATATTGATCTCGAGTTCGTAGGCCGCCACGGAGGCGCGTCGGACGATATCCGGCGGAAATCCGCGATCTTTTAAAACTTTTTTGATGGCGTAGGAAGCCCGTCCGGCGTTTTCGAAGTCCAGCCGCTTGATGAAGTATTCATTGTGGTATTCATTCTGGACGGCCGTTGCCTGTTCCTGGATTTTAGCTTCCAGTTCACGGATCTCTTTGTCCATCTCCCGGACGAGGGCGGCCAGAATACGCCGACTGGTGATCACACCGATCAAGCGCTTGTTTTTATCAATGACAGGGTAGCGCCGGTAGGGATATTTATTGAGATGGGAAACGGCAAAGGTAAGGGGCATGTCCTCTTCCAGGACGATCAGATCGCGGGTCATGGTCTTTCCGACAGGTTCATCGGCCGTACCGAGATCCATGGCGTTGATAATATCGTTAATCGTGACGAGGCCGAGCAAGCGGCCGTCTTCCACGATCGGCATGCCGGAGATATTTTTTTCTTTCATAATGGCCTTCAGAGATCGGAAGGTATCAGATCGCGAAGCGCAATGAACGGTACGGCTCATGGCGTCTCGTACTTTGAGCCGGAGCAGAACATCCCAGACCGCTGCTGCCGCCCGCGTGGCCTTGAGGGGAAACATTTGATTCATGGATGGTTATCCTTGTAAATCAATGTCCCGATGCGATAACAGGTTTCAAATAAGGAAAGCGGTGTTCGGCACAAGGTGATATTAAGTTCCTGCGCCAACTGGCTGGTATCATGGATAATGGGTTCCTGCGAGACAAGCAGAATAACCCCCGCTTCAATGACATCTGCCGTGCGAACCACCTGAACAGTCTTCAGATTGGAGATCAGGAGGACGTTTTTTTCTTCAATGGTCAACACATCGCTCATGAGACTGGAGGCGACCACGGCCTCAACAGTACTCTGGGCACCCGTATGAACGAGTTCAGCTTGGGCGGTCTGCAGAATATCGTCCAAGGATAAATGTTTTTTCATCGCGCGATGCAGATTCTTAATCACTGGCCTCCGGTCTTCATTGCGAATATCGGATTTGTCCTGACATATCAGAGTATTGACAAGAACTGTCTTTTCGAGGGCGGAGTATATTGAGAAAGATTTTTTGTGTCAAGCGGAGAATACCTGGTGGTGCGAGATTGGGAAATATCTTATCCTGCAATTAAAGCCGGACAACACCGAAGGTTTGGGTTACCTGCTTGAATTGAGAAAGAACCAAATTTATTGCTTGCTTTCTGCATTCAGATCAATTAAGGGTGGCTCGGCATTAGAGGGATACCCTCCCGTCTTGTCGGCAATTCCTACGACCGGGAGGGTTTTTTATTTTTTAACAAAGAATCCGGGACCGACTTCCGGCATGGGGCAGCAAATATGATGCGAAAGAGCAATATCCGAAATATCGCCATTATCGCCCACGTCGACCATGGGAAAACGACGCTCGTGGACGGCATGCTGCGGCAGACGGGAATTTTCAACGATTATCAGGTGATCGAAGACCGGGTCTTGGATTCCATGGACCTTGAACGGGAGCGAGGCATTACAATCATGGCCAAGAACACGGCCGTCCGGTACAAAGATTTAAAAATCAACATTGTAGACACGCCGGGCCATACCGACTTCGGGGGCGAAGTGGAACGGAGTCTAAACTTGGTCGACGGAGCCATACTCCTGGTAGACGCCAGCGAAGGCCCTTTGCCCCAGACCCGCTTCGTCCTGAAAAAGGCTCTGGGCAAGGGCTTGCCCATCATCCTCGTCATCAACAAGATCGACAGGCAGGATGCACGTGTTAAAGAAGTGGTCGACGAGGTTTACGACCTCTTTATCGACTTGGACGCGACGGAAGACCAGATTGAGTTTCCCATCCTTTACACAAACGCGAAAATCGGCGTCGCCCACCGGGAATTAGGCGACAACGCAACCAATTATGAAGCACTCTTTGAGACGATCAGAGCTTTCATTCCCGGGCCGGAAGCCAGCGACGAAGTAGAACCCCAGTTCCTGGTAACAAACCTGGATTACGATTCTTATATGGGACAGATCGCCATTGGCCGCTTGATGAACGGCACGCTGGAAATGAACCGTCCGTACCTTCTCTGCGGCCACAATCAGGACACACCGGGAATCAAATTTTCCGCCCTTTACACCTTCCAAGGCTTGAAGAAAAAATCCGTCACCATCGCAGAATCAGGGGATATTCTCGCTTTTGCCGGCGTCGAGGATGTGAAGATCGGCGATACCGTCACCTCCCTGGAAAATCCGAAGCCCCTTCCCCGCATCTACATCGATGAGCCGACGGTTTCCATGATCTTCTACGTCAACAACAGCCCATTCGCCGGACACGAGGGTCGTTTCCTGACTTCACGGCAACTGCGTGCCCGCCTGGAAAAAGAAACCCTGAAAAATGTCTCCCTGAAATTGAGACTGCTGGAGCGACAGGACGCCTTCGAGGTTTGCGGCCGGGGTGAACTGCAGATGGCGGTTTTGATCGAAACGATGCGCCGTGAAGGTTATGAATTCATGGTATCCAAACCGACGGTCATCACCCGCAAGCAGAACGGCGTTGAGATGGAGCCGACGGAACAGGTCATACTGGATGTGCCGGAGGAATACGTCGGGGTAATCACGATGAAACTGTCCGAACGGAAAGGCCGCATGACCCATCTCAGCAACAAGGGGAGCGGCCGGGTGAACCTGGAATTCATCATCCCGTCCCGCAGCCTGATCGGCTTTCGCAGTCATTTCATGACGGATACGAAGGGTTCCGGCGTCATGAACACCCTCTATGCGGGTTATGAACCCTGGTTCGGCCCTATCCCGCAGCGCCAAAGCGGTGCACTCGTCGCCGACCGGCCCGGCAGGATGACAAGTTACGCCTGCCACGCCATGGCGGACCGGGGAGAGTTGTTTCTTGATTCGGGGACGGAAGTTTACGGAGGAATGATCGTGGGAGAACGGAACCGGATGGGTGATCTCTTCGTGAACATCGTCAAGGAGAAGAAACTCACCAACATGCGCAGCGCCACATCTGATGCAACGGTGATCCTCCGCCCGCCCCGCCGGTTGTCGCTGGATCAATGCATCGAATACATTTCAGATGATGAATTGGTGGAAGTGACGCCGGAAAGCGTGCGCCTGCGGAAAATGAGCCTTTATACCCGCCCTTCGGCGACAGCCTGAGCGAATTCCTTCTCGATTCGCTGCATCGCCTCTTCAAGACGTGCATCGGACACGGTCAGAGAAAACCGGACGAAACCTTCCCCATACTGACCGTAAGCCGTTCCGGACGCCACGACGACTGCCGTTTTGTCGAACAGACGATTGGTGAATTCCAGCGAGGTCATCCCTTTCGGAACAGGCACCCAGAGGTAGAAGGTCCCTTTCGGCGGATCGAAGACGATCCCGATTTTTTTCAGGGCGGCAAGAACCCGCTCCCGTCTTTTCCCGTAAACGTCAATCATCCGATCCACCGAACCCGTCTCGTTTTTCAGGGCATGGATCCCGGCATACTGAATGGGGTTGAAGATTCCCGAGTCCGTGTTCTCCTTAACCTTGCTGATGGCGGCGATGAGGTCCCGGTTGCCGCTGGCCATACCTAGGCGCCAGCCGCACATGTTAAAGGGCTTCGACAACGAACTGAGTTCGACGCCGACCTCCTTCGCCCCCTCGGCCATGAGGAAACTGATCCGCTCCTGCCCATTGAAGAGGACCTCGCTGTAGGGGTTGTCATAGCACACTGCGATATCGTACTGTTTCGCGAAGGCAACCAGATCGTTCAAAAACGGCCGGGTGGCACATGCCCCGGTCGGATTATTCGGATAATTCAGGAACATGGCCGTTGCCTTTTTCGCCGTTTCGGTGGGAATATCGGGAAAAACCGGCAGATAATTGTTCTCCGGCAGGATCGGTACGTTATAGGGTTCGCCGCCCCCAATGAGGATGCTTGACCGATAGGCCGGATAACCGGGATCGGTCATAAGGACCGTCTCGCCCGGATTGACTCGGGAAAGGATAAAGTGGTGGCACCCTTCCTTGGAACCGATCAGTCCCAGAATTTCCGTTTCCGGGTCAAGATTGACGCCATAGCGCACTGCATACCAGCGGGCGACTTCGCGGCGGAAGGCCATCATACCCTTCTCCTCGTCCGTGGGATAACGATGATTTTCGGGATTACGGGCGGTCCGGCAAAGCTCATCAACGATTGAATCCGGGGTTGCTTCTACGGGATCGCCGATGGCCAAACTGATGACATCCACGCCGTCGGCTTTGGCTTTATTGATTTTCTTACGGAGTTCCATAAAAAGATAAGGGGGTATTTTAAAAAGTCTATCCGCTGCCTGCAATGCTAACCTCCTGGATTTATTTGTCACATACCCATACGATTACAAAAACACAGGTCATTTCGAGCGGATGTGAGAAAGCTGCTGGTTGTATGAAACAATGAGCTTTCCGCTCGCGCTCGAAATAACAAAATTGTCGATTTAATCAGACGGCCGGATGGATTGATTCCCCGATCTGAGAGCCGGTGTTTGCAACAAACCGATCAGGAATAGGCCTCTTCCCAAAGTCTGCCTTCATAAACCACGTTCGCTTTACCCTCAAGATAAATCTGTTCGAATCCGGTTTCCGTCTTTTCGAAATGGATACGCAGGGTTTCGCCGCTTTTCACGATGACGTTGACGGGAGACGCGACCATGTTCTTTTCCGCCGCGATCAGGGCCGCCGCCACAGAACCGGTCCCACAGGCCAAGGTTTCATCCTCCACACCGCGCTCATAGGTCCGCACTCGGATCGTCTTGTCATCGACAACCTCCACGAAATTGGCATTGGTGCCGACGGGCTTGAATTCCTTATGGTAACGGATCGCCCGCCCGATATGGATCACGTCGAACTCATCGAGACAACCGGTGAAATAAACAACATGGGGTACGCCCGTGTTGACACTGTTCACATCGAAGGAAATGCCATCAATCGTGATTTTCTGGTCCGTCTTAAGCCGGGTGGGATCGGTCAATCTCAGCTTGACCGTATCTCTGTCCACTTCCGCATCGATAACGCCCGCCCGCGTTTCAAAGGACATCTTTTGCGGAGCAATTCCCTTTAAGAAAGCAAAACGGGCGGCGCAACGGCCACCGTTGCCGCACATATCCACTTCCGATCCGTCGGCATTGAAGAAACGCCAACGAAAATCGCAGATTTTTGAATTCTCAATTAAAATCAAGCCATCGGCCCCGACGGCGCCTTTGCGGGCGCAGAGCCGATTGACAAACCCATTCAGATTTTGGACAGGCAAATCCGAACTCCGGTTGTCGATGAGAATGAAATCATTACCACTGCCGCTCATTTTGCAAAATTCGATCATCTCTTACCAGCCTGACGTTTTTTCAATTTTGAATCATTCCGATCTGTCGATGCCCACCCTAAGAAAGAAGGAGTCACAGCAGTTCATAAGCCGAGTTCTGTTCCCCATCCCGGTCACCCGGAAGGGGCGATGATCATTCATCTGGGACGACGGTTGCCCGCCGCCTCTAGCGACCTACCCGAAAGCACGGACGGGCAATCCTTGACGCTTTCCTATTCGGTCTTGCTCCGGATGGGGTTTACCAAGCTTTCCCGGTCACCCGGGAAACTGGTGAGCTCTTACCTCGCCTTTTCACCCTTACCTGCGGGACAAATCCCGCATCCCCACTGGGACCTCCGAAAACCGAAGGGGCGGTATCTTTTCTGTGGCACTTTCCTTAGGGTTGCCCCCAGTCGCCGTTAGCGACCATCCTGCCCTGTGGAGCTCGGACTTTCCTCCAGCCCGCAAGCGGACCAGCGATCATCTGCCTTGCTGCAACTCCGTTTTAATCGTATTGATTATCTCAGGTTAGTCAACAGAAATTTCGGTAATCCTGCATGGATCGACGGTGAGATAACCTGATAAACCCGACGGCAGGATCAGGAGTTTTCCTCCTGATTCTGCCAGTAAATGATCCGATTGCAATGAGGGCAGGACATTAATACCGTGGTCTTCTGCAACTCATTGTACATCTGCGGGGGAATATTCATATGGCACCCATTGCAGACTTCCTTCCAGACGGAAACAACGGCGACGCCCTTATGCAGATTTCGGATGGCTTCGTATTTTCGGATCAGACCTTCGGCAAGGGAACTCCGGATCCGTCCATTTCTCGCCTGACATTCGGCAATCCTTTCATCAAGAGATTTCATGTCCATTTCCAGTTTGTTCCGATCGACCTGATAAACGCCCGTCTCCTGTGAAAAATCCTTCTCTCGCTGCTTTAACTCGCCGTTTTCCTTATCTATGGTGTCGAACAAGGCGATGATCTCCGATTCCACATCACCGTTTTTCTTCTCCATATTGTCGATTTCTTTCAGGATGGCCTGGTATTCCTTGTTGTTCTTCACCGTTTCGAGACGTTCCTTGGCTTTCTTCAAGCTGTCCTGTCCTTTTTTCAGTTTGTCCTCTTTTTCCCGGTACTGCTGACGCAAATCTTCCAGATGGGCGCGAAAATCATCCATTTTCTGCTGAAATTTCTGGTAGGACTGATCCAATTTTGCTATCCGCTCCGGTAATTCCTTCTTTTTTATTATGATTCGTGCGGCATCCGAATCACTCTTCTGCAGTTCGATCAACAATTGAAGGTCTTCTTTCAATTATTCTCCCCTTTCCCTGGGCTTGTGGACAAAAAAAATGCACCTGAGAGAGGTGCATTCGTTTAGAAGCAAGTTTCTGACGAAACTCGTGTTTCCTCATTGAATAACGCCAGCACAATTTTACCCCTGCTGTCATGCATAACCTGAGCTTCTCCCTTCGTTCCGCGAAACAACTTGGTGGGCCCACCTGGGTTCGAACCAGGGACCTACCGGTTATGAGCCGGTGGCTCTACCAATTGAGCTATGGGCCCGACGTCTCAATTGTTAAAACTCCGCTGTCAGTTATAACAATTCTTCCCCGGTGTCAAATTCAAAATCGCCGGCACCCTTTATCGGATGAGGTGGTAAGGCCTGGTTCTGAAATAAAGGTTCTTTATTAGAGATTCTAATCGCCTTCCAGTGTGGAATCGCCGGCTATTTCCCGATAGCGACGATCTTCGTCCTCTTGGTATTCGATCCGCTCACTGATCCCGAAACGCATCCGCAGGACCTTTTCCTCTCGAGGGGTCAGGGTCGCCAGGATTTTCCGCGTCTGCTCGGCCAAGTCCATGCTGATGGTCGCCTCTGAGGGAGACATGATTTTCTTGTCCTCAATGAAATCGCCCAGATGGCTGTCCTCTTCCTCGCCGATCGGGGTTTCCAGGGAAATGGTTTCCTTGGCAATCTTCAGTACTTTTCTCACCTTGTCCAAGGGATAGCCCATCTTGTTGGCAATTTCCTCCGGATTCGGCTCCCGGCCCAATTCCTGGACGAGGTAGCGGGATGTGCGAATCAGCTTATTAATGGTTTCAATCATATGGACAGGAATGCGGATGGTTCTCGCCTGATCGGCAATCGCCCGGGTAATGGCCTGACGAATCCACCAAGTGGCATAGGTTGAAAACTTGTACCCGCGCTGATATTCGAATTTCTCCACAGCCTTCATCAGACCGATATTTCCTTCCTGAATCAAATCGAGAAACTGCAACCCTCGATTGGTGTATTTCTTGGCAATACTGACCACGAGCCGGAGATTCGCTTCCACAAGTTTCCGTTTTGCCCGTTCCGCTTTGCGCTCCCCCTTTTCCATGGTGACCACCAGTTTTTTCAGGGACGAGGGCGTATGGGCGGATTCGGTGGAAATTCGTTTGATCTCCTTGTCCGCATCCTTGATGATTTCCTCGTAATGCCGTAATTTCACCGCCTTAATTCCTGTTTCACGCTGGACAAGCTTTTCCTCTTCGGGCGACTTGCGCATACGGGACCAGAGTTTTTCCATCTGGGTGCGGGACAGACCCGATTCGTCTTTGCAGGACTGGATTCTTTCCTCCGCCTCCTCGATTTCGGACAAGGCCTGTTTGATCCGGTTGATCAGCCGGTCAATCTGTCTTTTACTGAAGCGGATCTTGCGGCAATGCCGGATGATTTGCTTGTTGTTCTTAGCGATATCCGCCTTTAAAGTTTCCTTTTTCTCTTCATCGAGCCCCTTGACTCTCAGTTTCTTCCGAATTTCTTCATTCTTCCGGTCCAGATCGGCGACCTTGTCGATCAGATTGAGAACCCGCGTCTCGTACATGTCCTCTTCGATGCTCCCCTCCTCATCATCCATGTTGTCGAACAGGTTCTTGATCTTGACTTCACCGCTGCGCAACTTAGCACCCAGGTCGATAACCTCCTTCACGGACAGGAGCACGGAAAAGACGGAATCCATGCCTTCCTTAAGACCCTCCTCAATCTTTTTGGCGATTTCCACTTCCCCTTCCCTACTCAGAAGCGAAACCAGTCCCATTTCCCGGAGATACATCTTGACAGGGTCGCCCGTCTTCCCGACGGTGGAAATGAGCCCCAGGATATCGTCTTCCTTGGCCGGTCCACGCTCCTCGGCGACCTTCTTGATCTGCAGGTTTTCACCCTTCTCGGCGTCTATGATATCAATATTCTTCTCACCGAAGAGCATCAGGATATCGTCGATCTGTTCGGAAGAAACAATATCCGTGGGCAGCAGATCGTTCACATCATCGTATGTAAGAAACCCCCTTTCCTCTCCCAGCGACAGCAATTTTTTAAATTCCTCTGACTTGATTTCCTTATCCATCTGGTATCTCCCGGATTATCAATGTGTCTTCATGGTTAGCAACGCCATGCCTTTTTTTCTTCCCGTATCAGGCGTTCCTTCTCCTGCACCAGGCTCTGTTGTAATGCCTCATCTCCGTCTCGTTGCGCTTGTATCAATTCCGCCTGCAAATTCCCACGTCTTTTTTTAAACCAATTACCTCTTATTTTATTGACCGTATCGATAAACATCCGATCCGCCTTTTCTTCCGGGATCAGTTCTTCCGCCATGACCATGCGCAAAACAGCCTCCCGTATCGGGGCGCTTTCGATTTCATGGATGATGGCCTCCATACTGATGACACTTCCCAAGCCCTGTCCGGCAACACGCACGATTTTCTGGGCAATCGATTTTAACTCTCCTTCACTGAAATAGTCCAAAACTCCTGACTGCAATACTTCGCGAATCCGGTGGGGATTCTCCAACATCAGATGAACTATTGCCAATTCCGCTTTGTCCGCTTGATCTCGCAAGGCATCAATCTGAGTGCTCACGCGCGGTTTAGGTCCCGGCTTCACCGAGACGCCCCGGGCGTCGTGCACCTGCCGCTTCAATACATCGTATTCGATGCCGAAGCGTTCGGATATCCTCCGGAGAAAGAGGTTCCGCGCAATAGGATCTCTGATGCTCACGCACAGTTGAACGGCAGCCTTCACGGCATTCTTCTCGCCGATCAGCGTTTTCTCATGCCCCAGAACCCGATCCAGGTAATAGGTTTCAACCGGATGCGCGGAGGCAATTGCCGCCTCGAAACCCTCTTTTCCGTAAGTACGCACCAGGCTGTCCGGATCGTGCCCCGGCGGGAGCGTCACGGCCCAGGCATCAATATCGGCCGCGAGAAAAAGTTCAAGACTGCGTACCAGCGCCTTTTGACCCGCCGTATCGGAATCAAAGGTGATAAACACCTTCTGAGTATAACGCCGCAGTAAATCCACCTGTTCCTTCGTCAGGGCCGTTCCCAGAGAAGCAACCACCGGATGAATTCCGGCGCGCCATAAAGACAGAAAATCAAAATACCCTTCGACCAGAATCGCATGACCCTCTTTCCGGATGAATTCCTTGGATTTGTGCAATCCGTACAGATGCCGCCCCTTGATGTAAACCGGCGATTCCGGGGAATTCAGATACTTCGGTTCTCCCTGATCCAGTACCCGCCCCCCGAATGCGATGACCCGTCCTTCCGTATCTTCGATGGGAACCATCAGACGGCCCCGGAACCGGTCATAATAGGTCCCTTCTTTCCCCCTGATGATCAAACCGGCTTTTTCCACCCATTCGGCAGACGTCTTTTCCCGTTCGAAATAATTTTTCAGGCCGTTCCACCCGTTGGGTGCATAACCCAGGCGAAAGGATTCGATCACGTCATGGCTCATCCCACGCCCCTTCAGATAGTTCAGAACGGGTTTTGCGGTCTCCGCAGCGAGATTCTGAGCAAACCAGTGGGCGGCCTTTTTATTGGTCTGGAATACCTGCTCCTTCTCCGTCGTCTGTTCGGAGGATCGTGGATGGTAAGGGGTATCCGGAAGCACGATGCCCGTCTTGCCCGCCAGGTACCGAACCGCCTCGGGAAAGGTCATGCCGTTGATGTTCATTAGAAAAGAAAAGATATTACCACCGACGCCGCAACCGAAACAATAGAAAATCTGCTTGTCCGGTCTGACCGAAAAGGAGGGCGTTTTTTCTCTATGGAAGGGACAAAGGCCGATGAAATTGCGGCCCGTCTTTTTCAAGGCAACGTATTCGGATATCAGATGAACGATATCGATCCTATCTCTGATCTCGTCGATCTTCTCTTGGGGAACATACCCGGTCAATCTTGCATTCCCTTCTGCAGAATAAACAACGTCACGATCTCCAATAACCCACCTTGCAGAAGCAACTGCGTGTCTTGTCTGCCCTGCCACAGGAAGCGGCGGCGCCCGTCAAATGGAAAGCCTGGCCTTGACCTTGTCTCCGACAAGTTTCCCGTCGGCCTTACCGGTCAGTTTCGGCATGAGGATCTTCATGACCTTACCCATGTCCCGGAGACCGGTTGCCCCGGCTTCATCAATAGCCGCCTCTATCTCCCGGGCCACCTCCTCTTCCGACAACTGGGACGGAAGAAATTCCTGAATCACCTTCAACTCCCGAGACTCTTTCTCGACCAGATCCTGCCTTCCGCCATTTTTGAACTGTTCGATGGAGTCACTGCGTTGTTTGGCCATTGACGCCATGGCCTGGAGAAACTCCGTATCCTCCAGTTCCCGACGGAGATCGATTTCTCTGTTGTGAAGCGTGTTTTTGATGAGACGCAATGCGGAGAGACGCTCCTTGTCTTGGGCTTTTGCCGCCTGGACCATTTCCCGCTCGATTGTTTCCTTGTAATTCATCCTTTTACCTGCCCCTGATAAGTTTTTGCCTGGCCTGCCTATCGGATGATAAGTTAAGCCTTGACCAAGTTTTGTCAACCACTCCGTTGGAAAGCCATGGCATCAGACCGGAGAAACTGAATGGCTTTTTTTATAAAGAAAAGTCAACCCAGCTCATCGATCAGCTTTTTTCCACCCAACAGATGCATGTGGAGATGGAAAATGACCTGTCCCCCCTCTTCATTGCAATTAATGACCGTGCGAAACCCTTTCTGATCCGTGCCTTTCATCTTGGCGATGATCTGTGCGGCATGATAGAGCGCACGGATGACATCTTCCTGTATCGGGTTTACATCCAACAGAGTTGGTATGTGAGCTTTCGGAATAATGATGACGTGGACGGGAGCCATGGGATGAATGTCATCGAAGGCCAAGACCCAGTCGTCTTCATAAACCTTGCTGCAGGGAATTTCTCCTTTGACAATCTTACAGAATATGCAGGTTTCCATTTTCCCTCCTTCCCGGGAAATATAATCTTAGTTCCTGAAATGATACACTAATTTCTATTTTTCGCGGCGACTGCAATCGCTTCCGGCAGCGACAGGGTCCCTGCATACAGCGCCTTCCCGGCAATCACACCCAAGATGCCGTATTGCTCAATGTTCATCAATGCTTCAATATCCCGGATATCGGAAACGCCTCCGGAAGCGATGACCGGTATCTCCGTCATTTGAGCAAGCAGTTTCGTCGCTTCCACGTTGACGCCCGTCTGCATACCGTCCCGCGATATGTCGGTGTAAACGACCGCCGCCAGGCCGTAATCCCGGAAACGATCCGCCACATCCCGCACGGAAAGGGCCGTCGTCTTCGTCCATCCCTGTACGGCAACCTGACCATCCTTGGCGTCGAGGCCTAAAATGATGTGCCCCCGATAGGTTTCGCAGGCGTCGCGCAGCAGTTGGCCGTCGCGAATGGCTGCCGTACCCAGGATCACCCACTCGACACCGCCCCGGAGGTAGGCGTCGATCGTTTTCATATCCCGGATGCCGCCGCCGAGTTCAATAGGGATTTGGAGTTCCCTGGCGATACGGGAAATAATGTCCCGGTTTTGGGGAACCCCTTCCCGTGAACCGTCGAGATCAACAACATGAAGCCGTTTTGCCCCCTGTTCCTGCCAGTGCAGAGCCATGGCAACAGGATCGTCCGCGTAAACCGTCACCCGGTTGAAATCGCCTTGCAGAAGCCGAACGCATTTCCCGTCGTGCAGGTCAATTGCCGGTATAATAATCACACCCATCCCCTCACGAAAAAAAGATCGGAATCCCCAAATACCGGGGATTCCGCTCATTGTTGCCTGAAGAATCGTTTGCCGATCTTTTTTGACTCAGCGTTTTGCGGCCGGGAAGTTCTGCATGATCTCGTCCACTCCTTCCGCCGCCAATTCTTTTGCCGTGATCCATCGCCCCTTATCCTTTACGAAAAAGCGAAAATTAAAGAGATTTTCCATCAAGGAGCGCTGCGTTTTATCGAAAGTCGCCCGCCAGCTCCGCAAACCGGCGCCCACATCAATCAGGTGGATTTCAAAAGCGACCGACGCAGGCTTTTCCACGGCATAGGGTGTGCCGATCCTCTCCTGATAACGATAAACATAACCCACAACAATCGCATCGGCTTTCAATCCCTGGCCCAGCTTACTGATCAATTCCGCTTCCTTCCGGGAAATCGTTTCCAAGGTTATTTGTCGGTAAAGCCCTTCAACCTGCTCCGCCGGAATGACGTCGATCTTCTTGTTTTCTCCCAATTTGGATACAAAGATTGATTCGACGACCTTTTCGGCACTGGCTGCGTTTACATCCGCATGCATAGCGATTTCGCGCGGCATCAGTTGATCGATCGAATCTCCCGGGTTTCCCTTGACGAACGGCAAGACAGCGATTCTTTCATAGGTTCCGCCTGATCCGGCAAGAGAGACCGAATTGGACGCACCGGCACAACCGAAAAGAAAGATGATCCCCCCAAGGACAATTCCCAGTCGATAAAAGAACTTACGGTTTAATCTCATCTTTCCTCCCGTCTTCTGAACTTAATCCAGACTCCCCTTGGTGGAGAGAACCCCCGACAAATTGCTTGCCCGCGTCACGGCCTCTTTGAAGGCATGGGCAAAGGCCTTGAATATCGCTTCCGCCATGTGATGGGTGTTTCTACCATACAGGACGTTGATATGCAAGGTAACGCCCGCGTGATCCGTAAAGGCCTTAAAGAATTCCCGAAGCAGCGATGAATCGAATCCGCCGATTTTGCGGTCTTTCAATGCGGAACGGTACACAAGATAGGGTCTGCCGGAAATGTCCATGGCCACATTGCACAGGGTCTCGGCCATCGGAAGATCAATTGAACCATAACGTTTGATGCCGCCCTGCTCGCCCAAGGATATCTTTACCGCTTCACCCAGGCAGATACCGCGTTCTTCCACCAGGTGATGGTCGTCGACCT
>CAYOYJ010000016.1:0-24100 GCA_964408155.1 uncultured Syntrophales bacterium | reverse complement strand
CCCTATGTTGACGACCTATTTAATGTCATTGATACGGACGTCATCGCCCAGGCGAGCCTCAAGATTGGTATCGATCCCCTTGGCGGCGCCGCAATCGACTTCTGGGATCCGATAGCGAAGCGCTACGGGATTCATCTGACGGTTGTGAACCGGATGGTCGATCCGACGTTCTCCTTCATGACGCTGGATAAGGACGGAAAAATACGCATGGACTGCTCTTCGCCTTATGCCATGGAAAGCTTGATCGGGATGAAAGATCGCTTCGATATTGCCTGCGGAAACGATACGGACGTGGACCGCCACGGTATTGTTACGCGTAGCGGGGGGCTTATGAATCCGAATCATTACCTTGTCGTGGCCATTCATTATCTTTTTAAGAATCGGCCGGGTTGGAATAAAAATGCCGCAGTCGGTAAAACCCTGGTTTCGACATCCATGATCGACCGCGTTGCAGCGGATCTTGGCCACCAGCTTTGGGAGGTGCCGGTTGGGTTCAAGTGGTTTGTCGAGGGCCTGCTCGATGGAACATGCGGTTTCGGCGGCGAGGAAAGCGCTGGGGCCTCCTTCCTGCGTAAAGACGGCACAGTCTGGTCCACCGACAAGGATGGCATTATTATGGATCTGCTGGCCTGTGAAATCATGGCCAGGACAGGGAAAGACCCGGCGACGATCTATCAGAATCTGACGAACCGGTTTGGGAGACCGTCATACAACCGCATTGACGCATCCGCCACCCCGGAGCAGAGGGAAATCATGGGGAAACTCACGCCGCAGATGATCGAAGTAAAAGAAATGGCGGGAGAAAAGATTACGTCTGTCCTGAACAGGGCGCCCGGCAATGATGTCGATATCGGGGGCTTAAAAGTCGTGACTGAAAACGGATGGTTTGCCGCTCGCCCTTCCGGAACCGAAGATATTTATAAAATTTATGCGGAAAGTTTTTTGGGAGAAAACCACCGCAAACAGATTGAGGAAGAAGCCGTGGCGATCGTGAACAATGCCTTTAAAAAGGCCGGCGTCTGATTTCTTTAAAACGGAAGAGGGCAGGGGATCGTGCTTTCCTCATTTTCCGACACATGCCCTTGTGTATAGATGTAGTCCATGTCATAGCGGAACTATCCTCAATCGTTCTTTTTGTGCAAAATGGCTTTATTTTTTTGTTGCGAATGGAAACGCTTAGTGGTAATGAAAGACCCGTTTTGAAAAGTATCGCGTCAGATGATTTGCCTTTTAAGCTCGGATAATTGGGGGATCGTTCAATGGTAGGACAACGGACTCTGACTCCGTGAATAGGGGTTCGAATCCCTTTCCCCCAGCCAATTTAAAAAAGGATTGGTTTCGTATGAAGCCAATCCTTTTTTCGTAACCGATCGACATATAAGCTATTTCTTTGCCGTATTTTTAGTCCACGAATCTCGGAGTGTGACCGTTCGGTTGAAGACGATCGAGTTTTTTGATGAATCGACGGCATCGACGATAAAATACCCCAGTCGTTCAAATTGAAAGTGCTGTCCCGCTTCGACGATGCGGAGGCTCGGTTCGATCATACAGGTCGTTACGACTTCCAGGGAATTCGGGTTCAGGAAAGTTTTATATTCTGCGTCTTCCGCCAGGGGATCGGGCACACAAAAGAGGCGGTCATACAGCCTGACTTCGCGGGGAACCGCATGGGCCGCCGA
The DNA here is from genome assembly GCA_964408155.1 of uncultured Syntrophales bacterium. Lineage (GTDB taxonomy): Bacteria > Desulfobacterota > Syntrophia > Syntrophales > JAAYKM01 > JAAYKM01. The sequence goes on along the minus strand of CAYOYJ010000016.1, from coordinate 22,421 downwards.
AACCCAGTGGATGGTTGCATCGACCTTGCGGCCGTCCGGGGCAAAACCGCTTCTTGTTTCGGGATCATAGGTGCAATGAACCGTTTCCACGGCGCCGGTTGCCGGATTTTTCTCGATGCCGACGCATTTGATGAAATAGCCGTAACGCAGGCGTACTTCCTTACCTTCACTAAGTCTGAAAAACTTTTTGGGCGGATTTTCCATGAAATCATCCTGTTCGATGTACAGGACCCGGCCAAAGGGCACTTTCCGCGAACCCATGTCCAGGTTTTTGGGATGGAAGGGGCAGTCGAATTCCTCCGTCCGGTCCGCGGGATAGTTATCGATTTCCACACGCAGGGGGCGCATAACGGCCATGACGCGCGGCGCTTTTTCGTTTAAATCTTCCCGGACGCAGTTTTCCAGGAACGCCACATCGATCATGCTGTTGTTTTTTGCCACACCGATCCGCTCGCAGAAATCGCGAATGGCGGCCGGTGTAAATCCGCGTCTGCGCATCCCCGAAAGGGTCGGCATTCTTGGATCATCCCATCCGGATACCAGGCCCTGTTCGACGAGTTCAATCAGTTTCCTTTTACTTAAGACCGTATAGGTCAAATTCAAGCGTGCAAATTCGATCTGCCTGGGGCGGTCGCCTTCTATTAACTGTTCCAGGAACCAGTCGTAAAGGGGCCGGTTGTTCTCGAATTCGAGGGTGCAGATGGAATGGGTGATCTTTTCAATATAATCGGAAAGACAATGGGCAAAGTCGTACATGGGATAAATGCACCATTTGTCGCCCGTTCTGTAATGCCCTTCCTTTTTGATTCGATACATGACGGGATCGCGCATGGTGATATTTTTCGAAGCCATATCAATTTTGGCGCGCAGTACATGCGTCCCTTCGTCGAATTCCCCGGCCCTCATCTTTTCGAACAGGGCCAGGTTTTCTTCCACGGAGCGATTCCGGTAGGGACTTTCCTTGCCCGGTTCCGTCAGTGAACCGCGATATTGTCGCATCTCTTCCACAGTTAAATCACAGACATATGCCTTTCCGGCCTTGATCATCCGCACGGCATATTCATAGATCTGTTCATAATAATCGGAAGCAAAATAAAGACGATCCTCCCAGTCAAATCCCAACCACCTGATATCTTTAATGATCGATTCGACATATTCCATGTCCTCACCGGATGGATCGGTGTCATCCATGCGCAGGTTGCACGTTCCCCCATATTGCCGGGCGATGCCGAAATTCAGGCAAACAGACTTGGCGTGGCCAATGTGTGGATAGCCGTTGGGTTCGGGTGGAAATCGTGTCGCAATACGTCCCTTATTCTTTCCGTCCGCTAAATCCTTATCGATTATCTCTCTGATGAAATCAGAAGGGGAGGGGGGGTGATTCTGCTCCATAATGGTTTTCCTTTCTTCGTTCCGGACGATCAGGCCTAGCCTGTCGGACTGTCTACATCAACATGACTGATTTGACAATCGGTTAATGATTCAATTAAATACAAAATATATGATATAATACTTGAAGATGTCTCATTATGCCACGATAATTACAAGCTATATTGTCCATTCCTCTTTGTAGAGTCTTTTTTTGCCAGCTTGTTGACATTTTCACGTTTGTTGTTATTTATTAAAAAGATTATTATATAACCTGAAGCAGGACCGGGATAAATTAAAAATAAATTAAGGAGTACGAATGGCAGAAGATTATTATAACATTTTAGGTATCGGCAAAACTGCCACGGCTGAGGAAATCAAAAAAGCCTATCGAAAGCTTGCCTTGAAACTCCATCCGGACAAGAATCCCGGCAATAAAGAAGCGGAAGAAAAATTCAAGAAAATCAATGAAGCGTACGCCGTATTGAGCGATACGACCAAAAGAAAAGAATACGATCAATTTGGCTCTACCGATTCATTCAAGCAGCGATTCTCCCAGGAAGATATTTTCAGAGATTTTGATCTTAATGAAATTTTAAGGGATTTGGGATTTGGTTTCGGCGGGGCGGGCCAAAGAAGACAGGCCTATTCACCACCCCAGGGAGATCCTTTCAGCTCGTTTTTCGGAGCCGGTCAACGTAGCTACTACAATCGCATGCCGCAAAAGGGAGAAGATCTGTACTACAATATCTCCATCACACTTGAGGAATCCGTTTTCGGCGTGGAAAAAAAGATAGCCCTTCAGAAACAGGAACGTCTAGAGGAAGTGAATGTAAAAATTCCGAAGGGCATCAATTCCGGAAAGAAGCTCAGGCTGATGGGCAAAGGGACACCCGGGCTCAGTGGCGGTCCTGCCGGAGATTTGTACCTGGAAATTACAATCCTGCCTCATCCCATCTTCGCCCGAGACGGCAACGACATTTACATCGAAAAGTCCATCAACTTTACCCAGGCAGTGCTGGGAACCGCCGTCGATATTCCAACTGTTGATGGTTCGCTCAAGAGAATAAAAGTGCCGGCGGGTACGCAAGGAAATACGAAAATTCGCTTAAAGGGTTTCGGCGTGCCCGCCACAAAAAATTCACCTGCGGGCGATCAATACGTTAAAATCAGCATTAACGTTCCCAAGAAACTAAATGATCAACAGATAAAGCTTATAAAAGAATTGGCTGAGACCGGATTGTAATTCATCGTGTCCCATAAGATATATTATGTTAACAAATAAGTTCAAACTAATTCAATATCGCCCAAAAGGCCTATCGTCTCATCGACAATAATGATTACGCCGCGTACTCCTTCAACGGTCATTCCCCAGTCCAGTGCTTTTTGAATGTCCTTTTTGTTTTCAACCCGATTGCAAATCGCCGTTGCCGCAGCGTCTGCCAGTACAGCCGAATCCGATAAAACGCAAACCGCGTCCGCTCTGCCAAAACTTAACGAATGACCAATCGTTCCTGAGGATGTACAGATACCGGCAGGCATTTGACTCGAGCATAGTTTCAGGATAATTTTCTCGCTCAGAGGCGAGGATCCGGCATAGATAGAAATGTGGGCATCGTGATCTGTTTTAATATAATTGTCCCCCCCGTTCTCAACGATCACATTATTACTATACTCAAGGAGTTGAGAACCGACATACTGTGAAATGGCGCCTGCAATCGAGGCCATCGGCCCAACTCCGACCTTTCGCGTTTCCGTAACCATATCTTTAACGATGGCTGGGGCAAGAATATCGCACGCTATCGGCACCAGAGATGTTAGAAAGTCAGGATTTTCTATTATGTAATTCTCCAGATAATTCCTATATTTAAGAACTATATCTAATGTAAGACCGTATATATTTGTATCAGTACAGACCAATAAATCAGTTTCGCGAACCTTTACCTCATAACATTTTAGATGACCTGTCGAGATTTTATTGCGATATGTCCTAACTTCATCCATTAATTGATATATTTAACATATACATCTGTATTCATACGGTTAATATTAGTTTGCAATTCTTGGCAAATCCTATATTTTCCGCCAAGAAAAATGATCGTATCCGTTTCATGATTCAACAAATGAAGAAAGGCCTCATGGGAACCAGGATAAGCAAAGAGTATATCTTTCAACATATTTATGTCTCGACTGTTATGAGATTCCTGTCGAAGATAAATATGTATCGTGCTGTCTTTTGTGTAACCTCTTAAAAAGTCATCCAGATTAAAAATTTCGTTTGCAATCACCTTGATTTCTTCATCTTGGAAATCGGCGTATCCCTTTATAATTAAAGGTTTATCACTATGTACAAGGCTGTATGATTTCATATAGGAATCAGAAAAACAGATCACGGTAAATGTGCCCTTCATGTCTTCCATCTGAACATAGGCCATGGTGTCTTTCTTCTTGGTTTTCATTTCCTTGATATTGACCACAATGCCGGAAATCAGGAGATCCCTTTTATCCTTGATTGCGCCCAGATCCGAAGAAAAGGAAATATGACTGCTGTGATTTGTTAAGTCTGCGAGGTATTTAGCCAGAGGATGTCCTGTAACGTAAAAACCCAGCGTTTTCTTCTCATAGGCAAGAAGAACTTGCTGATCCGCTTCACCATTTAAACTTTTTGAGAAATCGCGGACCGTATCAATATCATCATGAACTGCTTCCCCACCCAGATCGGGAATCAGTGCCCCGCCTAGAAAATCAAACAAACTGGCCTGACCGTTGGATATGTCTTTGTTTCTTTTTTGCGATTCACCCAAAATATCTTCATAAATCGACAAGAGCTGAATGCGGTTTCCCTCAATCGAATCAAAACTGCCGCATTTTATGAGACTTTCAATGACGCGTTTGTTGACCTTTCTTGTATCAATCCGGCAGCAAAAATCCTTGAATGATTTAAATTCTCCCTGTGCATTCCTGGCTTCGATAATCGATTCGATAGCCCCCTCCCCCACATTCTTGACCGCCGCCAGACCAAAGCGAATACTCTTATCCTTGGCCCGGAATATCTTCCTTGACTGATTCACATCGGGCGGAAGAACACTGATGCCCATTTCTTTACAATCGTTTATGTATTTAATGATTTTATCCCGGTTGTCTTTTTCACTGGTCAGCAGGGCGGCCATAAAATAGGCGGGGTAATGCGCTTTCAAGTACGCGGTTTGATAGGACAGCATGGCGTAGGCCGTGCTGTGAGATTTATTAAAACCATATGCGGCAAAGGTTTCCATCTTTTCCCAGATCTTTTTCGCCTTGGCCTCGGGAATATTCTTCTGGACAGCCCCGGCCAGGAATCTAGGTTTCTCTTTTTCCATATCAGCGATTCGTTTCTTGCCCATCACCTTGCGCAGCGTGTCCGCTTCCGACATGGTATAGCCGCCGACATTTACGGCAATCTGCATGACCTGTTCCTGATACAGGATGACGCCGTAGGTCTCCTTGAGAATGTCTTTTAACTGAGGTATTTCGTACGAAATCTTGGTTTTGCCTTGTTTCCGGGAGATAAAATCGGGAACCATGCTCATGGGTCCCGGACGATATAAGGCTATTAAGGCAATGACATCTTCAATGCAATCCGGTTTGATGCTCACCAGGATGTCCTTCATGCCCGAACTTTCCAGTTGGAAGATACCGTCGGTATCGCCTTTTCCCAATAAATGGTAGGTCAATGGATCGTCCAGAGCCAGGGAATTGAGATCAAGAACGGTCTGAAAATCCTCCTTGATCGCCTGGATCACATTATTGATGACAGTTAGAGTTTTTAAGCCCAGAAAATCGAATTTAGTTAAGCCAACCGCTTGCAGGTCATTCATCGAAAACTGGGTAACGATATCTTCATTGTCCTTGGGATTCTTATAAAGAGGGACCCTTTCCACCAAAGGCACGTCGGAAACGACCACACCCGCCGCGTGTGTCGACGCATGGCGGTTCAAACCTTCCAGAGCCTTGGCCAAATCAATTAACCGCCTGATCTCCGGAGATTTATTGATCTCCTCCGTCAAGCGCGGCTCCGACTTCAAAGCACCCTCCAGCGTCATATTTAAGACTTCGGGAATGAGTTTCGCGATGCGGTCGACTTCTCCGTAAGGCATGCCGATGACTCTGCCGACATCGCGGATGACGGCCCTGGCCTGCATTTTTCCGAAGGTGATGATCTGAGCGACTTTATCGGAACCATATTTGTTTTTAACGTAACGGATAATATCGTCTCGGCCTTCGGGACAGAAATCGATATCGATATCGGGCATGCTGATGCGGTCCGGATTCAGAAAACGCTCAAAAAACAAACAGTACTTGATGGGATCAATATTTGTAATCTCCAGGGCATAAGCGACAAGACTGCCGGCGGCAGACCCCCTCCCCGGCCCGACCGGGATGTCATGTTCTTTGGCATAGCGGACAAAGTCCGAGACGATCAGAAAATACCCCGCAAACCCCATGTTTTTGATGATGTTTAATTCATGATAGAGTCTTTCCTGATACTGCGAACGTAATGCATCATGTTCCGATTCGTCCTTTGCCTGCATCAAAATGAGCGGAAACAAATTGACCAGACCCCTTTCAGCCTCTTTGGTCAGCCGTTCGTCGAGAGTCTCATCCGAATCTTTGATTTCGAAGTTGGGCAAAAAGAATTTTCCGAGTTCCAGTGTAACGTTACAACGTTCCGCAATTATGCCAGTATTATCAATGGCATCCGGTAATTTATCGAAAATTTGCGCCATTTCTTCAGGGGATTTCAGATACAACTGGTTCGTACTGAATTTCATACGGTCACTGTCAGTGATCGTTTTACCGGTCTGAATACACAGGAGAATTTCGTGCGCTTCCGCATTTTCTTTCGTCAGATAATGGCAATCGTTGGTGGCGACAAGGTTAATATTTAGTTTTCTGCCGATTTCAATCAGTTGGCGGTTGACAACTTCCTGCTCCACCAAACCGTTTTCCATGATTTCGATATAGAAATTCTCCGGTCCGAAGATGTTCCGGTATTGCTTCGCCGCATCTTCCGCCTCCTGTCTTCGTCCCTTAAGAAGTTTACTCGAGATTTCACCATGTAAACAAGCGCTCAGACCGATCAAACCTTCATGGTTTTGACGCAGAACTTCCTTGTCAATACGGGGACGATAATAGAATCCCTCTAAATATCCGATACTGGTTAGTTTGATGAGGTTCTGATAACCCGTTAGATTCGTGGCCAGCACAACCAAATGGTTGGCATTGTCGCCGCTGTAACCGGCTGTTTTTTCATGTCTACTTTGGGGGGCAACGTAGAGTTCGCAACCGATGATGGGTTTGATACCGCTTTTCTGAGCCTGCTGATAAAAATCGATTGCACCGTGCATGTTACCGTGGTCCGTAATCGCGATGGCCGACATGCCGTATTCTTTGGCTTTCGCAAACAAATCGCTGATGCGGATCGCACCGTCTAAAAGACTGTACTGGGTATGGACATGCAGGTGAACAAAATTATTCGCGGACATTATATTATATATCTCGAGAATACCGGATCGATTAGACTACTCAGTTAATCCATCCAATAATTCGGAGCCTCTTTCGTGATGATGACATCGTGCACGTGACTTTCCCGCAACCCGGCGGAGGTGATGCGGACGAATTTTCCCTTGCTTCTTAAATCTTTGATCAGTTTACATCCGACATAGCCCATGCCGGCTTTCAACCCTCCGATAAGCTGAAAAATACTGGCGGATAATGAACCGCGAAAAGGTACCCTCCCCTCAATTCCTTCGGGTACCAATTTGATTGTACTTTCAATATCATCCTGATAATACCGGTCCTGGCTTCCCAGCTTCATCGCCTCAAGAGAACCCATGCCTCGGTACACCTTATAGCTGCGGCCCTGGTACAGGATTGTTTCACCCGGACTTTCCTCCGTCCCGGCGAAAAGGCTTCCGATCATGACGGCGTGAGCGCCTGCGGCCAATGCCTTAACGATGTCTCCCGAATATTTGATTCCACCGTCGGCAATGAGAGGAATTTCATGTTTACGAGCTATTTTGCAGGCATCCGTTATAGCCGTGATTTGCGGGACACCAACTCCGGCAATGATTCTTGTCGTGCAGATGGATCCGGGACCGACCCCCACTTTGATGGCGTCGACTCCCGCTTCGATCAGGGCCTTTGCCCCTACGGATGTTGCGACGTTACCGGCGATCAATTCGCATTGGGGAAAATTTTTTTTCGTGTCCCGGATGGCGTCCAAGACCGCTGAAGAGTGACCGTGGGACGTATCGATCACAATTACATCCGCACCGGCTGCCAGCAAAGCAGACACTCTCTCCTCACGGTCAAGAATACCCACCGCGGCGCCGACCCGCAATCGACCGAGGGTATCTTTGCAGGCCAAGGGGAATTTTTTTATTTTTTCAATATCTTTAATGGTAATGAGACCCTTGAGATTAAAATCATCATCCACCACTAGGAGCTTTTCGATCCGGTGCTGATGTAAGAGACGCTTGGATTCTTCCAGGGAAATGTTCGTTGAAACCGTCACCAGATTTTCCTTTGTCATCACATTGGATACGGGCTGTTCCAGGTTTGTTTCAAAACGAAGATCTCTGTTTGTTAAAATCCCTACCAAGCGCTTTTTTTTGACAACGGGTACACCGGAAATCCGATAACGGTTCATCAGGTCCAGGGCTTCACTGACCTTCCGGTCCGGTTCAATGGTAATGGGAGAGATGATCATGCCGCTCTCGGATTTTTTGACTTTATCGACTTCCAGCACTTGCCGGTCGATACTCATGTTCCGATGAATAATGCCGATACCGCCCTCCTGGGCCAGACATATTGCGGTCCGTGATTCCGTAACGGTATCCATGGCGGCGCTGACAATGGGTATATTCAGGGCGATTTTCTTGGTCAGAAATGTCGATGTATCCACGTCTTTGGGCAATATCGAGGATTCACCGGGTAGCAGAAGCACATCGTCAAATGTTAACGCCTCTCTGATCTTTTCTTCCAACGTTCCTAACCTCCATATGGATTGATTAATTGTCGTTCTCTTCGATAAAGAATCGATCACCCTTGATTTTCAGAAAATATTTCCCTGAGTGATCGTCATACTCAACATCATTGATGATTTGATAGTAGCTTTTCCTGGAAAAACGCGCTTTAAATGAATTTTGCTTGATCCGGCAATATAAAACATTTGCCTTGGATATGGATAAACTGTCAAGCTGTAACTCCTCCGACGACCCGTCGGAAAGAAGAATACGGATCGCCTCTTGCTGACCGTTATCCGCATGAACACGTTCAGCGGATTTTACGACGAAGGCCGTGTCTTCGACATCGATTTTGCAGCGATCATATTCGGACATCTCGATATAATATTCTCCCGCCGCCGAATTTTTCATGTGCGCATAAAGATACTGAACAATATCGACACGATACATTTCTGCCCCACGGTAATACCAAATACCGTCTTTATCAATCCGGATATCGCAAAGGTCCCTAATCTCTTTTTTTATGCTTTCCACGTGTCTGATCCGGTTTTACGCTCGACTGCTGATGGATATCGTTACCGGCCCATCGTTAATCAGGTGAATCTTCATCATGGCTTGAAATTCCCCGCATGATATCTTTCCGTAAGTCTTTCGTCCCCGATCCAGAAAATACCCGTACAGTTTTTTTGCCTGTTCCGGTTCCGCGGCTCCGGTAAAAGAAGGACGCCTGCCTTTTCTACAGTCAGCAAGCAACGTGAACTGGGACACGACGAGGAGCTCTCCGGCCACGTCCATCACGGAAAAATTCATTTTCCCCTGCAAATCTTCGAATACCCGGAGATTAAGGACCTTCTCCAAGAGATAATCGGCATCCTTTTCGCAGTCTCCCCGGGCTATCCCCAAAAAAAGCAGCAATCCCCTTTGTATACGACTTTTCAATTTTCCATCAATATGGACATGGGCTTCATCTACACGTTGTATCAATGCGATCATGGTCTTATGCTTTTTACCCGGACGTCAGTATTTATCGATCTATCGTCGTTCCTGTTTCTCGGAATGGAAAAACGCCGTTAATCTATATCATAATATTGCCTTGATGGCATCCTCTCATTTCATGTCGCCTATACTTTTTTCCCTCTTCCTCAGTAAATAAAGAAGGGCTTGAATCGCCATGATGAAAGTGTTAAGGAAACACAACTTATCAAAACGGCAAAGGAGAGTATCGATGAAAAATCATTTCAAGGTCTTTTTGATCCTGATGCTTTTTTCTCTTTTGATTCAGCCTGCCTGTCCCTTGGCCAAGGATAAATACGTGATCGCCGTCCTGCCCTTTTCCACACACAGCGCTGAAGATATCGATTATATGCGTTATGGCGTCTGGGATATGCTGTCTTCCAGAATATCCTACCAAGATAAAATCCAGGTCGTGGAAAAAGATGCGATTTCCGGAATCATTAAGGACAATAAAGACCTTGCTTCCGCCAATATTTATGACATCGGTGCCAAATTGAAAGCCGATTACGTCGTCTCGGGCAGTTTGACTAAAATCGGCAGTGTTCTCAGTGTGGACGGCAAACTTTTCGACATGAAATCGACAGGTAAACCCGCACTATCTCTTTTTTATCAATGCCAGAGTCTGGATGAAATGATCCCAAAAATCAACGAATTCGCTCAGAAGATAAATTACCATGTGCTGGGTTCTGAACCGGACACCTCTCTCCAGTCTTCGCCGCCCGGGCCTGTCACCTCAGGCTCTGTCGCTGTGCCGGGTAACAGCAATCGCGAAATGCAGATCATCAAGACCATGAGAACTTCACCTCAAAGCACTCTGACCTCGGCTATCAATACGGAGTTTATTAACGCTCCCCAACCGCTTGATCGCCAGGGTTTCTGGATGAGTCAGAAAATACCCACGCAATTCAAAGGGATGGATATCGGAGATGTAAACAATGACGGCATCAACGAAGTCGTGGTGATTGACGAATACAATGTCATGATCTATCAGAGAAAAGGGCGTGATTTTAATCTTTTAAAGAAAATTGAAGGCAAACCCTACGAAAAGTATCTCGCCGTCGATGTTGCGGATATCAATGGAAATGGGATTCCTGAAATCATTGTCACCCGGTTGAATCGTAATTACCTGAATTCTTTCGTCCTGGAATTCAAGAAAGATAAATACGAAGTTATTGCATCAAATCTGAGTTACTTCATGCGTGTTATCGAAATGCCGGACGGCTTACCGGTGCTGATGGCACAACCTCTAGGCATGACGGATCCCTTCTCCTCTCCCATCTATGAAATGACATGGAAAAACGGTGCGTACCAAACAGGCAAGAAAATGCAGATTCCCGAAGGACTCTCCGTATTCAGTGTTTCCATCATCAATTTTACAGAAAGCGGTTCCGATAAAGTTCTGGCCATTGACGATGGCGATCGTATTTCCATCTATACCACGACAGACAAATCCTTAATCAAGGTTAATGCCTTTGGAGGGAGTCCGGAATACTTGTACCGAAGCGATGAAATCTTCGGAGGCACGAATAATGTTTTTGATCTTATAGACCGGCAGACGTCAGACGGTGTCGTAAAGAAATTCTATTATGTTAATTTACGGACCTTTAATTATGACACCAACAAGGACGGCAAAAAAGAATTGATCATCGTTAAAAATCTTTCTTCCTCGGGCCGTTATTTTGCAAACGTCAAGCTTTTCACCGCTGCGGAAATTTATAACCTGGAATGGGATGGTTTGGGTTTTGTGGAAAATTGGCGGACACGAAAAATAAACGGTTATGTCTGCGATTATCAATTCAAGGACATTGATAACGACGGACAGAAAGAAGTGGTTCTTGCGCTGGTCATGTCTACCGGGGCAAGTCTTCAGAAAACGAGCGTGATTGCAGCCTATGATCTGGCTACAGAATAAGGGTTGACATCACAATAAAAAGCATATAAGAAGCAAATCCGCCGCAAGCACCCAAATGGAGACGCGCAGGACTAAAGGAAAAAATGGCGGTGTAGCTCAGCCGGTTAGAGCATACGGCTCATATCCGTAGTGTCCGGGGTTCAATTCCCTGCACCGCCACCAAGATTGAAGCTTGACTCTCGAGTCAAGCTTTTTCTTTTGAGAAGACTTTCTATGAACGAGACCAGCTCATCATTTATTGCTACGCTAACTCAGTCCTTGGGAAACCGGCATCTCGATTTCCAAGAGAGATTCGCCTTTATTAAAGATCAGAACAAACACAAAATCAGTTACTTGTCTGCCGGTGTGTGCATACCGATTTTTCATGACGCCGGTCAGTTTTACATCCGACTGATCAAGCGATCGTTAAAGGTTTCACAACCGGGCGATTTGAGTTTTCCCGGTGGCATGCTCAGCCCCATGAAAGACAATTTACTGGAATGTTTTATTTCTTTGGGCATCATACCCATCCTTCGCCGCAACAAACACCTTTTATTAAATCATTATGACAGCAACGTCCGGCGTATTATCAAACTTTTCCTTGCCAGCGCACTGCGCGAGGCTTGGGAAGAAATTGGGATAAATCCATGTCGTCTGATCTACCTTGGCCCTTTACCGACCTATACCTTAAAAATGTTCCGCCGTGTTATCTTTCCTTCCGTCTGTTTTCTGCAGAAACAATCGGAATACCGATTAAACGACGAAGTGGACAGGATCATCGATATGCCCCTGACGTTGTTCTTTGACGAAAGGAGTTACTTTCGTCTTGCTGTCGAGATCCCCGAGCGCGGTGAACAGGACGAAGAATTTCCGTGTTTGCTTTTCCTTGATCGCAACGGCACGCAAGAGCATATTCTTTGGGGAGCGACTTTCTATCTCATCATGAACCTGCTTGAAATTGTTTATGATCTCAAGATTCCCCCTATTCCCGAAACAAGAACGATCAAAAAAACGCTTCTCGCGGATTATCACCATTCTTAAAAAGGTCGAGGATTTTTTACCGTATGTCCGAGGACAGAGTCATAAAAAAAGAGGGTAAAGTCGTTTCCTTTACCCTCTTTTTTTATGGCGGGGCCGATGGGACTTGAACCCACGCCCTCCGACGTGACAGGCCGGCGTTATAACCAACTTAACTACGACCCCGCATTTTCTAAACACATCTTAAAAAGATCTTATAGCCTTGGTAGGCGGAACAGGACTTGAACCTGTGACATCCACGGTGTAAGCGTGGCGCTCTCCCAGCTGAGCTACCCGCCCAAACGGTAACCCTCATCAGCAGGGGGTTATTAACAGCATATCATCTAGTTGTCAAGCAGTAAGTGCATCCGGATTAAGCGTTGAAATGTTGCTCCGGATCGGGATTGAGACTCTCGCAAGGCTCCTTGGCCGGAAGCAATGCCGTTTTCAGCACCTCATCGACATTGTCAACCAGCGTAACGTTCAAGGCTTTCAGAATGTTGACGGGAACTTCGGCCAGATCCTTTTCATTGTCCCGCGGAATGATCACCGACGTGATATTACCCCGGTGGGCCGCCAGCAATTTTTCCTTCAAACCGCCGATGGGCAAAATCCGGCCTCTTAATGTAATTTCACCGGTCATCGCCAGATCCGATCGTACGGGTCTTCCCATGAAAACGGATGCAATGGATGTTGCCATGGCAATGCCCGCCGACGGACCATCTTTGGGGATAGCCCCTTCCGGTACGTGAACATGAATGTCCGTTTCCTTATAAAAATTCCTCACCAAACCGAATTGCTCGGCCCGCGCCCTGACGTATGTCAGCGCTGCCTGCGCCGATTCCTGCATGACATCGCCCAGTTTGCCGGTGATGATCATCTTGCCGGTGCCCGGCATGATGGATGCTTCCACGACCAGCAACTCGCCGCCGAATTCCGTCCAGGCCAGACCAATAGTCAATCCGACCCCGGCCTTTCCCTCCGTTTCGCCATGCCGGAACTTCGGAACACCCAAATATTTTTGTACGGTTTTCGAGGTGATGTTTAACGGCCCTTTTCTCCCATCGCTGACAACCTCGCGGGCGACTTTTCTGCAGATCGAGGCAATTTCCCGCTCCAGATTTCTGACGCCGGCTTCCCGCGTGTACTGCCTGATAATGGTATGCAGAGAGCCATCTGTGAAATGGAGATGCTCCTTGGACAAACCGTTCTGTTCCATTTCCTTGGCGACGAGGAACTTCCTGGCAATGCTCATTTTCTCCGGTTCCGTATAACCCGCCAGCCGGATGACTTCCATCCGGTCCTGCAGCGGAGCGGGAATGGTCTGGAGAACGTTGGCCGTCGTGATGAACATGATGTCTGAAAGATCGTAATCCACTTCCAGATAATTGTCATTGAAAGCATTGTTCTGTTCCGGATCCAACACTTCAAGTAATGCGGCCGAAGGATCTCCGCGAAAATCCGAACTCAATTTGTCCACTTCATCCAGGCAGAAAACCGGATTGTTTGACCCGGCCTTTTTTAACAACTGGACGATTTTGCCCGGTAACGCGCCAATATAAGTTCGACGGTGCCCTCTGATCTCTGCTTCGTCTCGCACACCGCCCAAAGATAACCGGACAAATTTTCGGTTCGTCGCTCTGGCTACGGATTTCGCGATAGAGGTTTTGCCTACACCCGGCGGTCCCACCAAGCACAGAATAGGCCCCTTATTTTTCTTTACCAGACACTGTACAGCCAAATACTCGAGAATTCTTTCCTTAACTTTCTTCAGACCGTAGTGATCCTCTTCCAAAATATTTTCCGAATCTTTCAGGCTGTTGGTATTTTCCGTTTTGTCAAACCAGGGCATATCCAATAGCCAATCGATGTAATTCCTTACAACTGTAGCTTCGGCAGACATGGGGGCCATCATCTGCAGTTTTTTGATTTCCTGCTTAACCTTTTTGCTGGCCTCCTCCGACATCTTCTTTAGCTTGAGTTTCTTCTCCAATTCAGCGATTTCATTTCTAAAATCGTCTTTCTCTCCCATTTCCTTCTGGATGGCACGCATCTGCTCGTTCAGATAGTAATCTTTCTGAGTTTTTTCCATCTGCTTCTTGACACGGCGTTTAATCTTTTCCTCGACCTCCAGAATCTCGATCTCCGAAATCACAAGGCTGTATATTGCTTCCAATCTTTCGGTCACATTGAATATCTCGAGAATTTTCTGTTTGTCTTCCAGCTTGATATTCAAATGGGAAATGACTACGTCCGCCATTTTTGAAGGATCGTCAATCGTCGAGAGGGTGCTCAGCATTTCTACATGCACTTTTTTGCTAAGCTTGATGTACTGCTCGAACGATTCCCTGATATTTCTAATCAGGGCCTGCGTTTTGACATCGCTTTCATCAATGATGTCCTCGATTTCCTCAACCCGGACATAGAAAAATTCCTCGTTGGGCAGGTATTCGCGGACGATGCCCCGTTTCTTTCCTTCAACCAAGACCTTGACCGTTCCGTCCGGCAGTCGTAATAATTGGATAATGATGCCGATCGTTCCTACCTGACAGATATCATCGTTTGTCGGATCATCTTTCTGAGCGCTTTTTTGAGCCACCATGAAGATTCCTTTTTCATCTTTCATGGCATACTCAAGGGCGGAGATCGATTTCTCCCTTCCGACAAATAGCGGCACAATCATATGGGGAAAAACGACGACATCCCGCAGAGGCAATAAGGGTATTGTAATAAGACTCTCTTCTCTATTTTGATTCATATGATCGTTATCTAATACTCCCAATATCTATTCCTCAAATCAATCAAGCGGTTTCAGTTTTTTGTTCAAAAAGAAGAATCGGTTGTTCCTGGTTCAAAATGACGTCCTCATTAATAACACACTCGGAAATATCCTTCCTGGATGGAATTTCATACATGATGTGCAGCATCGTGTCCTCGATGATGGCACGCAAGCCCCTGGCTCCCGTTTTTCTGTCTTCGGATAATTTGGCGATGGCCCTGAGAGCACCGTCGGTAAACCGCAATTTAACATTTTCAAGTTCAAGTAACTTTTTGTATTGCTTGATGATCGCATCTTTGGGCTCCGTCAGAATGCGGAAGAGATCGTTTTGATTCAGGTCGTTCAATGTGGCCACGATTGGTAAACGTCCGATGAATTCCGGTATCATACCAAATTTCAAAATATCTTCCGGCTGAACTTTCGACAACAGATGCTCATTACGGATATCTTTACGGTTCTTGACTTCCGCACCAAAACCAAGGGCGTTCACACCGAGACGCTTGGCGATGATGTCCTCTAGCCCGTTAAAGGCGCCGCCGCAGATAAAAAGAATGTTGGTCGTGTCCACCTGTATAAATTCCTGCTGAGGATGCTTTCTGCCACCTTTCGGCGGAATATTGGCCAGGGTACCTTCCATGATTTTTAAAAGAGCCTGCTGCACCCCTTCACCGGACACATCTCTGGTAATGGACGGATTCCCCGACTTTTTTGCGATTTTATCTATTTCGTCAATGTATATAATACCTTTGGACGCCTTATCGACATCATAGTCGGCATTTTGCAGCAGACTAAGTATAATGTTCTCCACATCCTCTCCCACATAACCGGCTTCCGTCAGCGATGTGGCGTCGGCAATCGCGAAGGGTACTTTCAAGATTTTAGCCAGGGTTTTGGCCAGGAGCGTTTTCCCGGAACCGGTGGGCCCGATTAGAAGAACGTTGCTTTTTTGAATTTCGACATCACTCACACTTTTTCCGGAAAAGAGTCTTTTGTAGTGATTATAAACCGCCACCGACAAAACCTTCTTGGGTTTGTCCTGACCGATCACGTATTGATCCAGATAGGTTTTGATCTCTTTCGGCTCCGGAATCTTTTTTACCGAACCTTCATAGATGTCTTTTTGATCTTCTTCCACGATGCAACGGCATAAATTGATGCATTCATCGCAGATATAGGCGGCAGGCCCCGCAACCAGCTTGCGCACCTCATTTTGATCTTTGCCGCAGAATGAACAAAACATGAGTTCCTGTTCATGCTGATTGTTTTTAGCTTTCTTTACCATTCATTACCTCTGATTTAATTATGTTCGCTTCGTGATGATATCATCAATGATATGATACTGCTTTGCCTGTTCACTTGTCATGTAGTAATCCCGCTCCGTATCCGCCTCGATTTTTTCGAACGCCTGATTCGTTAATTCAGCAAGGATGCGGTTGAGTTCTTCTTTTAATCTGAGAATTTCTCTGGCCTGGATGTCGATATCCGTCGCCTGCCCCTGAAAACCGCCCAAAGGTTGATGTATCAGGATGCGGGAATGCGGAAGGGCATATCTCTTGCCAGGCTCTCCGGCAGCCAAAAGAAAAGCGCCCATACTCGCGGCCTGCCCCATGCAAACCGTCGACACCGGCGGCTTGATATATTGCATGGTGTCATAAATGGCCAAGCCGGAACTGACATGGCCACCCGGCGTATTTAAATAAAAGAAAATTTCCTTTTCCGGATCTTCCGATTCCAAATACAAAAACTGGGCGATGACCAGATTGGCCACATCATCATTGATGGGCGTCCCCAGAAAAACGATACGATCCTTCAGTAAGCGCGAATAGATGTCAAAGGCCCGTTCACCTCTACCATCTTGTTCGACCACCATGGGAATCAGAGCCATTGAAGATCCTCCTATACGGCTATCTCTTTTTTGACCACAGTAATGACGGCTTTACTTTCAAGAAAATCAATCACTTTTTTCGTTAGAATTTCATTTTCCATGCCATCCAGCATGTTCGCGTTCTCAAACTTTTTCCTTATCTCTTCGTAGTCCTGAGCGTAATATCCGGCAATACTCTTGATCCGTTCTTCTATTTCCGACTCCTCTACTTTGATATCCTCTTTGGCCGCAATGGCTTTCAAAATCATGCCGGCCTTGACGACTTTCTCGGCATCATCTCTCATATTCACGCGCATACTCTCGGCCATGGCTTTGGCCCTTTCATTAGGCAGGCCGTTTGCTTTCCAGCGGCTGGTCGCTTCCATAACCATCTGATCGACCTGATGCTCCAGCATGGCGGACGGAATTTCCAATGCATTATTCGCGATCAGTTTTTCAATCATCTGTTCCCTCAGGTCGGATTTGGACTTGGCATCAAATTCAGCGGTTAACTCCTTCCGAAGACTCGTCCGCAGTTCCTCCATGGAATTGATGTGCTCAAAATTTTTAATGAAATTCTCATCAAGTTCCGGAAGTTTACGGATTTTCAGATCTTTTAAGGTGACGGAAAACTCCACCTCTTTTCCGGCAATGTGTTCCGCGTGGTAGTCCGCCGGAAAGGTCATCTTGAAAATACGTGTTTCGTCTTTTTTCATCCCCGTCAAATTATTTTCAAACTCGTCAATAAACTGACCGGAACCGATTTCCAGAAAATAATTATCCGAAGTCATTTCTTTGACTGCCCGACCATCAAGTTTTCCTTCAAACTGAATAGCGGTAAAATCTCCTTTCTGAATCCCCCGGTCATCCGATACAACTTCCATAAAACTGTAGAAATGACGAAGTTTTTCGATCTTTTTGTCTACCGCTTCTTCCGTAACCTCCGGATCTGCCTTCTCAAGCTCCAAACCAATATAATCTTTGGGTTCAACGACCGGTTCGATTTCCACCGTTACATTAAACGAAAAAGTCGCATCCTTCGTAAAACCTTTATGATCAACATTCGGGTACCCCGCCGGACGCAGTTTCTTGCCGTCCATGGTTTCCTGGTATTGTTTAGCGATAATATTGGCGGCTGCGTCATTTTCCGCATGATCTTTATAATAGGTTTCCAATATCGCTCTGGGTATCTTCCCTTGACGGAATCCCTTAATTTTAGCCGTCTTTTTCAGGTTCTCATAAACTCTGTTCAGTTCCTTTTCTACGTCCGACCAGGGCACTTCAAAATACAACTTCTTTTTAATCTGGGTTAAATCCTCAAATTTGACGCAAGATTCTATCACGGCTTTTTAGCTCCTTTTTATTAATATTTTGGTGCGAGAGAGGGGACTTGAACCCCTATCCGCTTTTACGGGCTGGATCCTAAGTCCAGTGCGTATGCCAATTCCGCCACTCTCGCTTCTATAAGCCTGAGCGACTCTATATAGTAACTGCTTGATGCGTTGTCAATGGTAATTGTTTTTGAAGCCGACTGTCCTGTTCGGTTCAGGAAACTGTGATATCGGATACAATAAAAAAACCGCCTTAAAGGCGGTTTATAAAAACTGGTCGGGGCGAGAGGATTTGAACCTCCGACCCTCTGAACCCCATTCAGATACGCTACCAAGCTGCGCTACGCCCCGACAGATAGCTCTCAAGAATCTCCGTGCTGCACCCCATTACCACCTAACATTCATGCTGTCAAGAACAATAAGGCCATATTCTTGCAAGATATAAATGCTTGAATATCGAAAACACTTTCTCTAAAATGTTTCAAGATTTCAAATTCTTCAGGAGATTGAATGTTCATGAGTATGAAGCGAGGTCTGTTGTGCGCCCTGTTCTTTCTGGGTTCCTTTGGCATCCCTTTGGCTGTCTCGGCTGACATTTATAAATTTACGGACGAAGACGGGGTCACTCATCTTACAAATATGCCCACGGAGATAAATCGGAATTATGTACTGTTGATCAGGGAAAAGCGCGTGATCATTAAAATAAAAGGAGACATCGCCCAGTACGACGCCATGATTAAAAAGGCATCGGATAAATACAATGTGGATTACGCGCTCATTAAGGCCGTGATTAAAGCGGAATCTAACTTTAATCATCGGGCCGTGTCCCCCGTCGGCGCCCAGGGGCTCATGCAGCTCATGCCGCAAACTGCAGCCCAGTTAAACGTTGAAGATTCCTTTCACCCGGAAGATAATATCGACGGCGGGGTCAGATATCTCCGCTATCTGATACGACTTTACAACGGGAATTTATCCTTGGCTTTGGCTGCCTACAACGCAGGAGAAGGGGCCGTAGCGCGTAATCACAATCGCATTCCGCCTTATCCGGAAACCCAGAGCTACGTCCAACGCGTGCTGCAGTATTTTGAGCAATACCGCAGCCTGACTAAAAACTAATCGGCTCTTGGACTTTGTAGAGATTCATGTGCGGGGTAATCGTCCGCAGGTTTCAGGTTTTGTGGTCAAATATCTTCGCATGTTGGCGATTTTTCGCTCTTTGATGCCGCGGATGGCTGCAAGTTCCGACAAGTCCCGGATGCAGCCTCTGATTTTGATATAACCGTAAACGGCGGCGGCCGTTTTTTCTCCGATGCCGGGAATGAGTTTGATCTCCTCGGCTGATAACCGGTTGACATCGACGAGAATGCCGAGGGCCAGTTTCTTTGGTGCCGTCATTTCACCGATATGGGTGACATGATGCCGATCGATCCGGATGGACATGCCGTCAACGAGCGGTGTTTTGTTGTCTTCCCCCTCTCCCTCATTTATTACGGACAGGAATTCTCCTATGCTTTTGTCCCGCTGAAAATAGAATATCCCCTGATCCTGATTTTCGATCACCAATTCAACAGCGACCGACCCTTCTCGCTTGGTGTCATACACAGTCGTTTTTTCCGGCGTTTTCAAATGGAACGACAGGATATGCAAAAGGACAAGCAAAAAAAGAAGAGTCGTGCTGCCGAGCATGACACGGTTTCTCATTTATGATTCTTTAGGCATGCAGAAAACATCATGAAGAACGGACACGGCCAGTTCGGTGTACTTTGACTGGATCACACAGGATATTTTAATTTCGGATGTGCTGATCATCAAAATGTTAATGCCCTCTTTGGCCAGCGTTTCGAACATCTTTGCCGCCACACCGGAGTGACTGATCATCCCGACGCCGATGATGGAAACCTTGGATACGTTCTCATCGACCTCCACCTTGTCCGCACCGACTTTCCGGGCCGCTTCTTCAATCAATTTATGGGCCTGTCTGATTTCCTTGCGCGAAACGGTAAAGGTCAGATCCGTATAGCCGTCCATGCTTGCGTTCTGAATGATCATGTCCAAAACGATGTTATTCTCCGCCAGAGGTGAAAATAACTGGGCCGCCACACCGGGACGATCCGGTACATGAACGATGGTTATTTTTGCCTGATCTTTGTCATAAGACACGCCCGATACGACTTCATTCTCCATCTCTTTATCCTCCTTCGTTACCAAAGTTCCGCCTTCATCCTTAAAGGTTGATTTGACATACAGGGGCACGTTATATTTCTTGGCCAGCTCGACCGATCTGGGCTGCAATACCTTGGCTCCCGCTCGGGCCATTTCCAGCATTTCGTCATAAGTGATTTTATCCAGACGCCTGGCGTGGCTGCAGATATTCGGATCCGCCGTATAGACGCCATCTACATCCGTATAGATGTCGCAGACATCCGCTTTCAGTGTTGCCGCAAGAGCAACCGCACTTGTATCCGACCCGCCGCGGCCGAGGGTTGTGATATTGTTGTTGGCGTCGATTCCCTGGAATCCGGCCACAACTACAATCGTTCCCTTTTTCAGTTCGTCTCTCATGATGGTCTCGTCGACATTCAGAATTCTCGCCTTGTTGAAGGCATCATCCGTGAGAACCCTGACCTGGAAGCCTAAAAATGACTTTGCGGCATGTCCGAGACGATTTAAGACGATGGACAGCAGGGTAATCGTAACCTGCTCACCCGTTGAAATCAATGCATCGAATTCTCGAGGATCCGGCGGATCCGCCGCGTGGTGCGCCAGGTGAATCAGGCGGTCCGTCTCGCCTGCCATGGCTGATACGACAACGATCACCTCATTTCCCGCCTCTTTTGTTTTGATAATTTTCTTGGCGACATTTTCGATTTTTTCGATGTTTGCCACGGAAGTACCACCATATTTCTGTACAATTAAAGCCATGTGCCAACCTCCTCCTATTCGTGCTGATATACTTCCATAATTTGGTCTATTAAAGATTCTTGGCCGGACAGTCTGACGATGCGCGTTGTTTCATCGACGTACTCAAACGTGACAAACAAAGCACCGGGCGGCAGGATATCCAGAATTTTTTCCGCCCATTCAATCACGACAACGCCGCCGCTATTGAAGAAATCCTCAAAACCGGCATCCATCATCTCACGAGAGCTTTCCAGGCGATACGCATCGACATGCCAGAAAGTCATGTCGCCGGGATATTCATTGATAATGGTAAAAGTCGGGCTGGTAATTTCATATTGATCGGACACACCCATACTGGCGGCCAAACCTTTGGTCATGCAGGTCTTGCCGGCGCCTAAATCACCGATGAGCGCGACAATGTCGCCCTGTTCGAGACAATTTCCGATCACTTCACCCAGTTTTCTGGTTTCTCCCTCACTAAATGTTTTCACCTCACACTTTTTATGCATCTTGATCTTTCATGGAAATAGGATGATTATCGTGCATCAGGGCCATGAAGAATCGCATCGGCCATGGCAACGATTTTCTTTGTGGCGGCCACATCATGAACCCGGACAATCCGACATCCGTTTAAAACGGTAGCTGTGACGGCTGCCGCATTTCCCTCTGTGCGCTCCGCCGGAACGTCCATCTTGGTCACGGTACCGATAAATGATTTTCTCGAGACCCCAACCATAATGGGCATACCCAAAATCTTCAACTCGGACAAATGCCTGATGATGGAAAGATTATCTTCAACCTTTTTGCCGAATCCAATGCCCGGGTCCACGATAATTTTGTTCGTCCGGATACCCTGAGTACGGGCGTATGTGATTTGTTTGGTCAAATGCTCTATGATATCCGTCATTAAATCCTCATAGATGATCGGCCCCGTCTGCATGCTCTTGGGGACGCCTTTCATGTGCATGAGGATTACAACGGCCCCACTTTTTGAAGCCACGACACCCATGTTCGGATCAAACGTCATTGCACTGATATCATTGATAATCTCTGCGCCTGCCGCGACGGCTTCTTTTGCAACGTCCGCCTTCACCGTATCGACGGATATCGGAATATTAAGCCGGCCTTGAAGTCCTTCAATGACAGGAATGATACGCTTCAATTCATCGGCTGCGGGAATAAAGTCGGAACCTGGGCGGGATGACTCGCCACCGATATCAATGAAATCGGCCCCTTCTTCCTCCAAGGC
>CAYOYJ010000015.1:0-26038 GCA_964408155.1 uncultured Syntrophales bacterium | reverse complement strand
GGACCGGCAGATTGTGGAGATTTCCTCTTCCGACAACATCAAGCCACTGGTAACCATGGAAAAGCGGGTCGCACCGGCTTTTCGACGGCCGATCGCCTCGGTCACCATGAAGTCTTCCGATCTCAGATCATAAGTGGCAATGCCGGTCTGATGATGGGAGGACTGGGCACAAAAGGCGCAGTCTTCGGTGCAGAATCCCGATTTGGCGTTAAGGATCGCGCACAGGGTAATCCGGTTTCCCTTGAACTTGCGGGTAATTTTTTGGGAAAAGATGAGAAGATCGAGGGTGTCGCTTTCCGGAAGACGGGCAAGAGCGCAGAGCTCTTCGTAAGAAGGTATATAGCGTTCAACGATTATTCTTTCCGCCAGGCAGGCAATTTGTGTATTGAACATGACTTGTCAATCCTTGCTTTAATTTTCAGCCTCTTGCGAAGACCGGAAATTTCTTTACCAGAATTCATATACATCGTCAACCAGAATTATAAAACAAGTTGACAATTGATCGTCTGCGATGTATGAGCCTCCCATGTCAACCAAAGATGAACTGTTAAAGTATCTCAAATGTTCCGATGGCGCGTGGATTTCCGGCGAGGCATTGGCCTCCGCTCTGGCGATTTCACGCACCGCCATCTGGAAACACATTAAAACCCTGCAGGAAGAGGGCTATCGGATCGAATCCTCGACCAAACGGGGTTACACCCTGAAGGCGATTCCGGATCGGCTTTTGCCGGCGGAGATTCGAGAAGGCTTGAAGACAATCCGCTTTGCCAGAAAAAATATCGAATATTACCGTGAGACGGATTCGACGAATGTCCGGGCCCGGAAGCTTGCTCATGAAGGTGCGCCTGAAGGGACCCTGGTCGTGGCTGAAGCCCAGACCCAGGGCCGGGGACGCCGGGGCCGAACCTGGTTTTCTCCTTTCGGTTGCGGTATTTACATGTCCATCATTTTGCGCCCCCTTGTCCAGCCTCACGAGGCGCCGCAGCTGACCCTGCTTGCGGCGGTGGCGATGGTGGAAACGCTACTGGGGTTCGTCGATTTGCCGTTTACGATCAAGTGGCCCAACGACATCCTGATCCACGGCAAGAAGATCTCGGGCATCCTGACGGAAATGGCGATGGAGATGGACCGGGTCGATTACGTCGTTGTCGGTCTGGGGCTGAACGTCAACACCCCGGAGGAGGCGTTGGCGGAAGAGATCCATGAGGTCGCCACCTCGATGAACATACTCACGGGGAAAACCTTTTCCCGGCTTGAGATCCTTCAGCATTTTCTGAAGAGGCTGGAAGATTACTACGCCCTGTTCCAGGGGCGGCAGTTTGAAGCCATTCGTAGCCGCTGGAAGGAACTCTCCGGAATTATCGGACGGCGCGTAAAAATTGAGAACCTGGAGCATGCCTATGAGGGTGAGGTTGTGGACATCGATCAGGACGGATTTCTGGTCCTTCGCCTACTTACGGGAGCGCTGCAGCGGATTGTGGCCGGAGATGTCCTGTATCAATAGGACGTCCGCTTTTTCCCTCAAGGATTTAGTCGGCTTAAGTGTAGACATCGCTGGTTTTTCATAACAAAAATTTGATTTTATATAAAGGAGTCCAATATGGCAGGCAGGGAAGAGGAAATCAAAGCCCTGGAAAAGACGGATCTGGAATGCGTCTGGCATCCTTTCACGCAGATGCAGATCTATCGCCGGGAAAAGCCCGTCATCATCGAAAAAGGGAAGGGATCCTACCTGTACGACATTGAAGGCAACGCCTACCTGGACGGCATATCGTCCCTGTGGACCAACGTGCACGGTCACGGCAAGGCTGAACTGGACGAAGCCCTCAAGGCGCAGTCCGATCTGATCGCCCATTCGACCATGCTGGGGATCACAAATGTCCCGGCAGTGAGGTTCGCGCAGAAACTGCTTGACGTGACGCCTCCCGGGCTCACCAAGGTATTCTATTCCGACAGCGGATCCACCGCTGTGGAAATCGCCCTGAAAATGGCTTTTCAATACCATCGTCAGGCAGCGAAGGGGATACGGACAAAAAATAAGTTTCTATCTTTTGTAAACGCCTATCACGGAGACACGATCGGATCGGTCAGTCTGGGTGGGATTGATCTGTTTCATGATATGTACCGGGATCTTCTGTTTGAAACATATAAAGTCGCCTCGCCCTACTGCTATCGTTGTCCTTACGGCCGAGAATTTCCAGGATGCGAGCTGGATTGTCTTTTGGCTGTTGAAACGATACTGGATGCACACCATGAAGAAATCGCCGCGTTAGTGCTGGAACCCCTGGTCCAGGGTGCGGCAGGGATGCTGATGCAGCCGGAGGGTTTTCTCCGGGGAGTCAGGGAATTATGCAGTCATTACGGAGTGTTCATGATCGCGGACGAGGTGGCGGTCGGCTTCGGACGTACGGGAAAACTCTTCGCCTGCCAGCATGAAGGGGTGAGCCCCGATATCCTGTGCCTGGCAAAGGGTATTTCCGGTGGGTATCTGCCCTTGGCGGCGACGGTGACCAGCGAGGAGATTTTCGAGGGGTTCCTGGGGGAATTCGTGGAGAACAAAACCTTTTTCCACGGCCATACCTACACGGGCAATCCCCTGGCCTGCGCCGTGGCCATCGCCAGTCTGGATCTGTTTGAAAAAGAACGGATTATCGAGAACCTCCAGCCGAAAATCGCCTTTTTAACGGGTAAATTGAAGGCGTTCCGGGAACTGAAGTATGTCGGCGATATTCGCCAGCGGGGGATGATGGTGGGAATCGAACTGGTCGCAGACAAGGAAACCCGGGAAAGTCTGCCCGCTGAAAACCGCACGGGTCATCAGGTGATCATGGAAGCGAGGAAGCAGGGCGTCTTGATCCGTCCCCTGGGAGATGTCATCGTTTTGATGCCTCATCTGGCGATGTCGATTGCAGAACTGGATTTGTTGTGCCGGGTTACCTATGACTCAATCCGATTGGCGACGGAACGTAACTGAAATATGGGTACGCCGCATATCATAAAAGAAGGGATCATCCGGTTCGATCCGTCCGACGGAATTTATACCGATCATTTCCCCGGTTTCCCTGTTGTGCCCGGAAGTCTTATCATCCAGGCTTTTCTCGATCTGGCAGGACCCGTGCGTGAGATAGAGGGTTTTCAATTCCGGAACTTCGTCATTCCCGGGTCTTATGTTTATCACATGGAACGCCGGGCCGATCGATGGGACTGTTTGCTCATGCAGAGCGATGAGATGATGGTCAGGGGGAAATTGAAAACATGAACGGGCCACGTGACCGACGTAAAGGGTTGATTTTAGGCGGGACCTGTGAACTGGCTCTTGCCCTGGCTTCCAGGTTGATCGAAAAGGGATTTTTCCCCGTCCTGACCTGGCGCAATCCGGACGGATGCGGAAAGATCGACGCCGCGCTTGCGAAATTATCCGGTCGTTATGCGACAGTGCGGTTCAGCCTTGACGATCCGCTGTCATTGGAGACGCTTTTTGCAGGGGATCCCGGGTTCGATTTTCTCGTCGATTTTGCCCAGGGAGACTATGAAGCACTGGTAGCCGCGGCCGACGAAGATCGCATACCGGCCTATTTTTCGGAGAATGTCGTCGCTCGGGCCATTCTCTTGAAGCGTGTGACCAGAGAAATGCTCCGGATGAAACAGGGGCGGCTGATTTATATTTCCTCATCCGCGGCGGAGAGACCGGCGCCGGGGCAGGGGTTTTATGCTGCGGCGAAACTTGCTGCCGAAGCTCTGTACCGAAATTGCGGACTGGAACTGGCGGGGAAGGGGATTACCAGTGTGATTCTGCGCGCCGGTTATGTCAAGGCAGGCCGCGGCGACGCCTTTCTGGAGGCCAATCCGGAAATTATCCGGCAGGTTCCCCTCCGGCGCGTCCTGGAGGCGGACGAAGTGGCGGAGACGATTCTGTTTCTTTTGTCGCCGGCCGCGGTCGGAATCAACGCAACGATTCTGACGCTGGACGGCGGATTGTCCGCCGGCAAAACGGGCACCCGGAAACATTAATTTAAAGTGGGGAATGCATGGATATTCTTAAGACATTGTGCGAAATTATCATGGATATTATGGATGTGGAAGGGCAGACGATCACGGCGGAAACCTACCTGGTCCGGGAACTGGGCGCGGAGTCCATCGATCTATTGGAGTTGTCGGTTTCCATTAATCACCATTTTCACATTGCCGTGAAAGACGACGACATCTTTCTTCGTAATTTCCGTCTTTTCATGGTGGAAGCGGAACGTTTGGAGGAGGAGCCGACGTCATACCTTCAAGAACGCTTCCCCTTCTTGTCGGCGGAACGCATTATGGAGATCCTGACTGACCTGGAAACCGGTCCGGCCATCAAGATAAAGGATCTTGTCAGTTACATCGCCTTCCAGCGGAAAGGTTAAACCATGAAGCGTGAAAAGTTGATGACCTTTGACGAACTGGTAACCCGGCGTCGCAGCATCCGTAAATACAAACCCGATCTTCCCGCCACCGACTTGATCGAACAGATGGTGCATGCGGCTCTGGCGGCGCCGTCACCGTCCAACATACAGCCCGTTCGCTTTATCCGTCTCAAATCGCCACATTTTCGGGAGCAGATCCGGCAGGGGATGAACAACGTCCAGGAACGCCTCATGCAGGTTGCCGCCGAGGCGGGACGGCCGAAGTGGATGAAAAATCGCATCAAGTTCTACAACCGCTATATGGCCTTCATGTTCGACGCGCCGGTCCTGATGGCGGTGGTCACCGAGCGACCGAAAGAACTGTTGGCGGGACCGGAAAAGCTGTTCGGATCCAAACTGGAAGCCATTCGGGTCATGAACCTCCACATGACGGCGGGGCTTTCGGTGATGAGTTATCTCCTGAAAGGCGAAGAAATCGGTCTCGGTTCCTGCATCATGTCGGCGCCGCTGATTTTTCTCGATGAGGCTGAAAAAATGCTGGGCCTGGAGGATATGGAACTGATCTGTTTCATCACCTCGGGATACCCCGCCGAGACGGCCAAACCCATCAAGAGAAAAACCATCGATGAAATATACTGCTGCAAATAAATGAAAAGACGCGTTGTTCTCACTTCGATGGGGGTCATTTCGTCCCTCGGCAAATCTCCGGAAGAGATTCGATCATCGCTTCTGGAAGGTCGCAGTGTCTTTGAAAGACCTGATTTTGAACCGGAGGTTGTCGTGTCGCCCGTTCGGGATTTTGAACTTCGGCGCTACACGGGGACATTCAAGGAACGGCGCTACCTGAACCGCGGCGCCGCCTTCGCATTGGCGGCCGCCCTGGATGCCGTTCGGGGGGCCGGCCTGACGCGGGAAATGCTGGCCGAAGCGGGGCTTTTTGTCGGCGTGGGACCTCACCTCGACATCGGTACCGAATTTCCCCACATTACAGGCGGGAAAATGGAACGCAGCAAAGTCGATGCCCTGTGGATTCTCAGGTTTCTGCCCAATACGGCGGCTTCGGTTATTGCCAAGTCGTGTGGTATCCGGGGCGAAAACCTGACGGTCGGCACAGCCTGCGCCGCCGCTCTTTCAGCAGTCGGTGAGGCTTTCCGACGCATACGGTACGGATACCTCGATTGTGCACTGGCCGGGGGGGGGGATTCCCGTGCCTATCCCGGAGGCATCCTCGCGTATAAGACGGCAGGGGCTCTTTTCCGGGGTGAAGGCGATCCGGATCAGGCGAGCCGTCCCTTCGACGAGAATCGTGGCGGTTTTGTTTCCGGGGAAGGGGGTGCGTTTTTTGTTCTCGAAGAGCGCGACCATGCGCTGGAACGTGGTGCACCCATTCTGGGCGAAATCTCGGGTTACGGCAGCAGCATTGACGGATACCGCATGACCGCGCCGGCGCCTGACGGGAAATCGGCGGCCCAGGCCGTCCGGAAAGCCCTGGCGGAAGCGGATGTCCTGGCGGAAGAAATTGACTTTGTTGTCACACATGGCACAGGTACGGTTCTGAACGATCAGGTGGAGGCGAAGATCATCAGAGATGTTTTCCCCGGTCGGACGCCTGCGTTGATCGCCCTGAAGTCCTGGATCGGTCATCTTTCGACGGCCTGCGGCGCCGTCGAACTGGCGATCACCCTGGCCGCCCAGGGCATGGGGTATCTCCCTAAAATCAGGAACCTGGAGCAACCCTGCGAACGGGGGATCGATTTTGTCCACACGGGTCGGCATGTTCGGGGTAAGACGTTTATTATCGAGAATTTTGGTTTCGGCGGCCAGAACGCGGCCCTGGTGATCAAGCTATAAGGCGAAAGGCAATGTCGGAAGAATTCATAATCAACTCCGGTCTGATGTCCATTCTTCTTCTGGACCGGATTACCGCCATCGGTCCCTATGAAATTCGGGGTGACGCCACCTTCGACGGGAAGGCTGTTTTTTCACTCCTCGAAGCCCTGGCACAACTCGGGGCGTTCCATATTCGGCGGTGTCATGACTTCAGTAAGCATGCGTTTCTTATAAAGGTGGGGCGATGCCTTCTGCCGGACCCGATACCGGAGGCCGGTTCTTTAAATCTGAAAGGAGAATTGAACGGCCGGAGTGACCGCAGTTTCATTTACCGGATATGGGCAGAACGGGAAGGCCAAACGGTTATAAGCGGCGAGTTCTCGTTTTCCACAGTGGATTATGAAGGGAAATTTGAGGCGGTGAGACTAAAAGATCATTATGAACGGGTATTTGCATGTTTAACCAACGCATCCGGGACCGACTGAGCCTCCAGAAAAAAACGGGATTGTACCGCAATCCCCCGGTCATCGAAAAAAAGGAGGGTAAATATGTCTATCTGGACGGAAAACACTGCCTGAGCTTCGCTTCCAATGATTACCTGGGGTTGGCCGATTCAGCAGTTTTGAAGGACATTCTCATCCGAAATATTGAATGTCATGGTACGTCGTCGTCCTCATCACGTCTGGTGACGGGAAATTACCATCTCATTCGAGAGGCCGAGGCAGCCTACGCCGAATATTTCGGCTATGAAGCGGCCCTTTTTTTCCCCAGCGGATTTCAGGCGAATCTGGGCCTTCTGTCCACCCTCTTTGAGCCGGGTGACCGGGTGCTGGTGGATCAGCATATTCACGCCAGCAGTGTCAAGGGGATGGCCTTAAGCGGCGCCGACGTTATTGGTTTTCGCCATGGGAACCTCGATCATTTAGGAAAAAAGCTGAATAAAACCGGTGTTTCCAATACGGCGGTGGTAACGGAAGCGCTTTTCAGCATGGACGGAGACCTGCTGGATGCGGATAACCTGGCCCGATTGAAAAAACAATACGCTTTCCTGTCCGTCGTTGACGAGGCCCATTCATTCGGCGCCCTCGGTTCCGGAGGACGGGGCATCGCCAGGGGCGTCGCCGACATTGCCGTGGGTACTTTCGGCAAGGCCTTCGGATTTTTTGGTGCCTTTCTCCTTTTGCCGGCCATGGTCAAAGAATACCTGATCAATTTTTCCGCCCCCTTGATGTTCACGACGACTCTTCCCCCGTCCCATGCCGGGGCCGCCGTGGAAATCCTCAAGATTGTCAGGCAGGCGGATCCGGAAAGGGAAATACTGGCCAAGATCAGTCGCAGCATGAAAGAGGCCCTGTCCCTGGCAGGATTTCATGCTTTCGGCGACGCACACATACTGGGAGTCGAGATTGGCGATGAAGATCTGGCTGTACGGGTATCCCGGGGCTTTAAAGAACGGGGGATTCTCGTTTTCCCGGCCAGGTATCCGACGGTGGCGCTCCATCATGCCATTTTGCGGATCGGCATGACGGCTTTACACGAAGAAAAAGACGTGGCATTATTCGTCCGGTCGCTGCGGGACATATTTAAAGAAGAGGTAAATAATCATGGATAACCTGTTTATCGTCGGAACCGACACGGACGTCGGAAAGACCGTTTTGTCACTGGCCCTCATGCAGTATCTTTATGCTCGGAATCATAAACCCTGCTATCTGAAACCGGTTCAGACGGGCTGTCGCGATCCCTACGATACGGACAGTGACGCCCAGTTCGTTTATCGTTATATTGGTGATTTAAAAGGAAAAGACTGCGCCGACGCCGTCATTTACTGCTTTAAAGAACCGAAAGCGCCTTACTTCGCCGCCCGGGATCAAGGCAAGAGCATCGATCCCGAATTTCTGATGCGGGAGATCAAACGCCGTGGAGAGGGGTGTTCGCCCCTGGTAATCGAAGCGGCGGGGGGGCTTATGGTTCCGCTGGCGGAAAACATGATGATGGTCGATCTGGTGGCGAAAACGGGGGCTAAACCGATTATCGCCGCCAGGGCCGGTCTCGGGACGATCAATCATACCCTGCTGACGGTCGAGGCCCTGAAGAATCGCGGGATGGAACCCTCGGGCATTGTCATGATCGATGCGGTAAAGCCACAGACGGACAGCCGGATGATCGAAGAGAACCGGGAGGCCATTACGGCATTTTCAGGTGTCCTGGTGGCGGGCGTAATTCCCCGAATCGTCAATTTCCTGCAACCCCTGGTTTATTTGTTTCCAATATTTGACCTCTTGTTCAGCCGGAAAAGGTAGAGAAAAAGGGTATATTAAGGAAAAGAAGCCTCATTTTGATGAATTCTGCTTGACTTTAGCCTGAATCGATGGCAATTTGCGGGTAATCCTTGAATCCCGAAGAGAGACAAAAGGAAGGGCCCGTTATGAAGGCAAAGGTATCACGTAACACCCAATAGCAATCCGACCCTGCCATATAAACATGGTGGGGTTTTTTATTGTTCCCGGCATTGCCGGATGACGTCGGGATGAACGGGGGAAAAACATATTCCCAAAAGTATTTATCGGATGGAGGGTAAGATTTGAGTAAAAAGCGGGTCGTGCTGTTTGCCGTGGGCGTTGTCTTAATGACGTGCCTGGGCCTGACAACCGTGCAATGGTTTCGTCATCCCACAGAAACCAAGATACTACCGCCGGTACAATCCCAATACCGGGCTATTCACGATACGGTGATGAAGGGAGAGACCCTCCTGACAATCTTTGAAAAATACGGCCTCGATATCAAGGAACTCTTTGCCATGCGGGACGTCGCGGCTGAGGTCCATCCTCTGAAATCTCTCCATGCCGGTCAGCCCTATACCCTGACAGTGGATTGTCAGAGCCGGGTCAGTTCGTTTGTCTATTGGATCAACCGGGACTCATATCTGAAAATAAAGCGGGTCGCCGGCGGTTTCCAGGCGGAGAAAAACGAACTGGCCTATGAGAAGAAGCTCCTGACCCTTTCAGGGGCCATTGAAGACAACTTGATCTCTTCCATCGGCGAAGATCGGGAACATCTCCTTTTGGCTCTGGATCTATCCGATATTTTCGCCTGGGACATTGATTTTGCAAGCGATCTGCGCAAAGGTGATACCTTCCGGATCATTACCGAGGGATATTTTTATAACGGCCAGTTCCGTAAATATGGGAAAATAGTAGCTGCTGAATTTACAAACAACGGAGAATTGTTTAAGGCTTATGGCTTCGAACACGACGGGAAAACCGATTATTATGACGAAGACGGAAATTCCCGAAAAAAGGCGTTCTTAAAAGCACCGCTGAATTTCCGCAGAATCAGTTCATATTTTTCCCAGGGCAGATTTCATCCCGTATTAAAGATTTACCGACCGCATCACGGACTCGACTATGCTGCGGCCAAGGGAACGCCCGTTTCCGCTATCGGAGACGGCAAAGTTATATTTTCCGGACGAAAGGGCGCATACGGGAATCTGATTATCATCAAACACCCCAACGGTTGGCAAACCTATTACGGTCATTTGTCGAGAATTGCTAAAGGGATCCGTTCGGGTCGGACTGTAGAACAAGGACAGACCATCGGCAATGTCGGTGCGACCGGGTTGGCAACGGGACCCCACCTTCACTATGAAGTCCGAATCGGACATAAAAGTGTGAATCCTCTGGTCCTGTCAATTCCCAAGGGCTGGCCCGTTCCGCGCAAGCAACTGGCCGCTTTTTATTCCGTTCGGGATCGGATGGAGGGCTACCTGATGGCCGTGGGTACCTGCGAGGTTCCTTCGCGACCGGAGAGGGTCTTGCTGAAAACGGCCTATGGTTCTTCCGGTAAAGGCGGCGCAGAGCGCAATCGTCTCGCACGGGATGTGAACAGCCTGTAATGATGGGAGTATTTCCTAAACCAGTGATCTTACCCTGAATGATTGTCTCCAGCCAATTGCTTTCGAGCGTTTCTTTTAAACATTGCTTAATCATTTCATAAATCTCAAACAAGCCGAAACTTGGTCAAAGTTGCCGTTGGCCTGCATTTTGCGTCTTTTGAGAAGAATTCTTGGCTGAGACAGGCTAGGGCATCAAAAATATGTTTATTTCGGCAGGGGCAACGGATCGATTTCGTGAAGACTGAAAAGCGGAAAACGCTGTTTTGTTTTGCCATGTCTTATGAAAATTGATCGAGATATCCTGTTGTTGTGGTTTGCTGAGTCCTTTAGGCAAAGCCATGTCTGATTCATGATTGATGAGCCGTCCGGACTGTCCGATGGGTCTCGGATAGACGGAATGGTTCGCTTTTTTAAAACCGCAGGTAGGCAGAAAATTCCCAGGGCGCAGAGGCCAGATGGAATATCTTGCACTCTCATATCCGGGCGAGTCCGTCATCCGGTTAATCGAACCTGGGCCGGTTCAGCCGGAATTGCCGGGTGATTCCGGTCGCCGGGGTGAACGTGCAACGCCGGGGGACCGGCTGACCCTGGTTTATAATGAAAGAGAAAAAAGTCCCGTCGCGGAGGAAGCAACCGGAGTTGCAGTCCGTAAACTGTTTAATTCTCCAAAAATCTATGTGCTTCAATCCCGGGCGAAGGATATCCGGGGCCTCCCGTATCATCAAGCCCTTCTGGCATATCAAAGAGCAAGCTTCATGGGCGAGCCCCAGGCCAAACCCTATTTGGATATTCGGGTGTAATGACAAAAGACGAGAATCTACGAATATATTCATGGTATCAATTCGTCCCTTCACCCGTATGGTTTTAAAAACATACTATCATTTCATTGTTTTTCGTTCATGCAGTTTAGGTGGTCTTGTCTGGAAAACGTGGACGCTGGGTCTAAGATGTATCCGGTACCTGGCTGATCTATATCAAAAGAGGGAAAGGAAAGTTACAGGGGAAAGCGGATCAAGCGTCCGAGAATCTGCAAAACTCTCAGAGTTGAAACGGCATGTGTATCTTTTTGAATAGCAAGTGGATTAGAGACCGGCTCCTAATGATTTGGATGGCAAAACGAACCCCCTCTTCTAAAGTCGCAATAAGATGAAAATTCCTTGCCTTCAGTTGTTCAGGCAGGGATTGGAAAAAAGGGATTGTTCTTCAATGACCTTATTGTTTTCTCAGCTTCGGTCCAGGGAATAACTCCTTATTTTTTCAAAGATTTCTTTTTCCTTATCCTTCATGATGATGGCTTGTTCTTTTCCGGCTTTTTCATGGTCAAAACCAAGCAAATGCAGCAAGCCGTGGATAAACAGGAAAAGAATTTCATCGTCAACGTTCATGTCACCCGCAAGAGCGTCACGGCAGGCCGTTTCGACGGATATCACAATATCCCCCAGAATTGCCGGTTGAATAGCCTTCCATTCTCCCTCTTGCATACCGAATGATATCACATTGGTCGGTTTATCCCGGCCGAGATATTCAAGATTTATGGCCTGAATGGCCTTATCGTCAACAAGACTCAAGCTGATTTCACGATCCTGGCATTGGAGGTATTTCAACACTTTGAGCAGATCGGATCTAATCTGCCTGATATTCAGTTTGACCAATTTCTGTCGATTATCAATCAGTAGCAGCACTATGCTTCCTTCAAGCCGATGTTGTCTTTTGTGTTAATCTGTTCCGGATAATTGACTCGATGGTGAAATATGCCGGTCAGGATTCTGATGAAACTGCCTGCGATTTTATGCAAATCTTTTAATGTCAATTCACATTCGTCAAGCTGACCATCCAAAAATACCCTTTCTATTCGCTCATGAACAAGGTTGCTGATCCGGGAGGGTGTGGGATCATCAAGCGTACGTGAACTGGCTTCGATCACATCGCTCAGCATCACCAGACCGGCTTCTTTGGTCTGCGGTTTTGGTCCCGGATAGCGAAAATCCGAGTCCGAAAGGCTGTTGAAAGTCGAATCCGGATCCTTTTTGGCCTTATCGTAGAAAAAGGTAACCAAACTCGTACCATGATGCTGGCGAATAATATTGATTATACGATTACCCAGTTTCAACTGCTGCGCAAAATCACAGCCATCTTTGACGTGTGAAATGATCACCAGGCTGCTCATTTTTGGGGAAAGTTTGTCATGCTTGTTTTCCCCCACCGGCTGGTTTTCAATAAAGTAGTGGGGCTTTACCAATTTTCCGACATCGTGGTAATAGGCGCTTACTTTCGCCAGAAGTGCATTCGCACCGATTGCTTCCGCCGCCGACTCGGCAAGAGATGCCACAATGATGCTGTGGTGATAGGTGCCGGGCGTCTCGATAATCATGCGCTGAAAAATCGGCTGATTAAGATTACCCAGTTCGAGCAGTCTGATGTCTGTGGTAAACTTAAAAAGTGATTCGCAAAGGGGTAAAAGACCGGCTGCGATAATGCCGGCAGCCAAACCGCCGATAAAGCCCATGAATAATTTAATCAGTAGTATCCAATCCAGAAAAGTTTCCGCAAGGAGGGCGATGGCAAAAATGATGATGCAGTTGACGAATCCGAGCAGAAATCCCGCCATAAAAAAAGCTGAGCGCTGTCGGGTGAAGTAGATCTGATAAATAACGAAAATAGATCCGGCGAGAGAAAAAATCGGCATCAGGACCTTGGCGTCAAAAATAAATCCGAGCAAGAGAGAGACGAAAACACTATAAATGACGGCGATCCGATCATTAATCAATACGGTGACCAGCATCGACCCCATGACATAGGGAATCGCATAAAAACAGTCCTGGGCATCCAAGCCGGGAAATGCACGCGCAACGGCATCAGAGATGATTAAACCAAAGCGTATCAGGATAAATTGCAGCAATACCAAAGTGGCAAGAAAGACGATCGTGGTTTTTAAGTCATGCGATTTCGGATTCCATTTTCTGATCGGCGAAATGCAAGCGATGCCCATCAGCAACACAATCAGGGCAACACCCACAAAAGCGGCCACATCCTTCATTTTGCTTTTTCCGCCTTTAATTGCATAGTAGGCATCCAGCTTGTCCTGTATGGATCGCGTAATTTTTTCGCCTTCCCGGACAATCATCTCGTTTTTAAGTACCTGAAAGTAAGAAGGCTTGATGGTTTCTAAGGCGGCTTCTCTCTTAGCATCGGTTGCTTTGATGTTGAGTATGAGATTGGGCATAATGATTTTTTTTATCAGGGACGCGGCAGCCCATCTGAAATCTTTGCTCTGGTGGGACAAGATGTCTTCGCCCTTGGCGATCAGCCCATCCTTTGTGACACGGATGTCTCTGATATTATGGAAATTAGTAATAAGAAACTCTTCCTGGTTCTTCACGTTTCGGACGATGATACCTCGTTCGTGGTCTGTTTTCGAAAGGATGTCACCGATGATGTAGTTGTCGAAGTAGATATTATCAATCAGTTTGCAAATCGCACGCGCAGAAAGGTTGGAAAATTTATCTCTGTAAAACACACTGAACTCCGCATCTGTCATGTCGATATCGAAATAAGTACTTAAATATTTACGGGCGATGCCGAAATGAGATTGCTTTTCAGTGACAGCACTTTCCAGCGATTTACTCTTTTTTGTTGAAGTGCGGCTCATTTCATCGGATATCATGGCAAAAAGCTGGATGATTTGAGACTGGAGGGAAAGAGAAAGATCCGGATTGTAGTCAAATATCGCGGGGGTAATTTTAATCATGGCCGACTGCTTGGCTTCGGTGGACAGTTTTTCTTCGACGAGAAAATCACGATCCGCCTTGATGTCTTCTACGGCTATGGTGCCTGCGCGATGTTCGGATTGCGCAAAAAAGAAAGAAGGTGAAATCAGTGTACCGAAAATCAGAGTGAGTAAAAAGAGGATGAGAAAATCTCTCAATAATTCCCGCGCCGTTTTTTCTCGGAAATAGTCGTTGATGTTCTGAAGAACGTTACTATTGAACTTCTTAGGAGTCAGTTCGTACTTTTTCATTTCCTTTTAAGCCATTATGCTTTCGTGACTGGTCAAGGTGGTTGTAAGCGCGGATGACTTCCTGTACCAGGGGGTGACGGACGACATCAAGATCCGAAAAATGGATAAATTTTATTTCATTGATGCGACCAAGGATGTGTTCCGCTTCGATCAGGCCGGATATCTTATCAAAGGGCAAATCGATTTGTGTCACATCTCCGGTGATAACGGCTTTTGAACCAAATCCCAAGCGTGTCAGAAACATTTTCATCTGTTCGGAAGTGGTATTCTGTGCCTCATCCAGAATGACAAACGAATCATTCAGGGTCCGCCCCCGCATAAAAGCCAGCGGGGCCACTTCGATAATCCCCTTGCTGATCAGATTTGTGGCCTTATCGAAATCCATCATATCAAAGAGGGCGTCGTAAAGCGGCCGCAGATAGGGATTGACTTTCTCGGAAAGGTCGCCGGGTAAAAAACCCAATTTTTCACCTGCCTCCACCGCCGGCCTTGCCAGGACGATGCGGCCGAATTTTTTGTCTAAAAGATAGGAAATGGCGACCGCCATGGCCAGGTAGGTCTTGCCTGTTCCTGCAGGTCCGATCGAGAAGACCATGTCATGGTTTCTGATGGCGTCGATATACCGTTTCTGATTAATCGTTTTCGGTGTGATCAGCCGTTTTTTGGCGGAAACAAACACCGTATCGAGAAAAACCTTTTCCAGATCCACCGAACTGTCTTTTTGCAGCATGCGATAGGCGTAATCGATATCTGCAGGAAAAACGGGGTATCCCTTTTGAATGATCACATAGAGCTGGCGCAGCAGGGAGGAAGATCGTTGAACGGCCTCCCCGTCCCCTTGAATGGAGACATGGTTTCCACGAACGGCAATTTTTGCCTGTGAAAGTTTTTCAACCAGCTTGATATTGGCGTCGTGTTCACCGAGCAGCAGTTTCAGGTCTTGATTGTTGTTGATATCGATCGTCTCGGTTGCTGTGGGTCCAGCGACAGTTGCGGGCGTGATGGTGATGATCTCCTTCTATGAAAAAATATAAGCCTTTTTTATCAGCAATTTGAGGTCGAATTCTATAACAGCGCTCTGTGCATTGCAATCTTTCTTATTCGTTTTATGCCGATCAAATTTTCAACGTTCATCGGGGCGATGTTTGAAGCATCAGATGGGCAAAGACCTTTGCGTTGCCGACCATATTGCTGATCAGGCAGGATTCGTCAGGTTGATGCGCTTTGTACCGCAATTTACTCCAGACGGCGGCTTCATAACCGTATTTTCGAAAAACCGCGGCGACGGTCCCGGCGCCGACACCGACAACGTTTCCGCGAACATGGTAGACGTCTTTGATCGCTTTGGCGAGGGCCAAAACGATCGCCGCATCCTTCGGCGTGGGCTGTGGCGCCTGAACGAATTGCACGGGTTCCATATCAATGGTGACCTGAAAACGTTTGGCGACCAGTTCGGCAAGACGGCGAATTTCTTCCATCACATCAGCCAAGTCGTATAGCGGAAGAATACGGCAATCCATGAAAAAAATATCTTCTCCGGGAATCGTGTTGACACTGGCTAAATTGGCTTCCTTTCTGGTCGGCTGAAACGTGCTCTCCGGAGGATTATAGAGACGATCCCGGCGTGGAAATTTTTTATAAAGGGATTGCAGTGCGACGATCAGGTACGATGATGCGAGAAAGGCATTTTTACCCAAGGCGGGCCGGCTGCCGTGACACTGAACACCTTTCGCGGTGAAGCGGAGCCAGAGAATACTCTTTTCTGCGATTTCAATGGCGCTTCCGTCCGGTTCACCGGAATCCGGCACGACAATCCAGTCTCCTTTCGTAAAAGGGTTTTGGGGGTGCTGGAGTACATAATCCAACCCCCATCGACTGGATGTTTCTTCATCGGCGACAAAAGCCAACCCGATTGAATTTTCCGGCAGAATCTTTTCATCCAGAAAGGCCTTGGCTGCAAAAAGTGACGCCACCAGATCCTGCTGGTTGTCTTCCGTGCCGCGACCGTAAATACAACCATCCTTGACATAACCCCGATAGGGGTCTTCACTCCAAAGGCCCATTTCTCCGGGCGGTACGATGTCCGTATGGGTCAAGATCCAGACCTTGCGTTCTGAATGCTTACCCGGACAACCGACCAGAAGGTTCGGACGATAACCGCAGGGGACACGCCCGTCGGGGGCGTTGATTTCTGCCACCTCAGGAAAACCCGATTTTACAAGATATTCGCGCAAAAAATCGGCCTTTTCTTTCTCGCCCGGCCCCTGATTGTCCGGTCCCAGAGCCGGAATCGCGGTTAATTTGATCTGCAAATCAATCATGTCATCGACATAACTATCGATACGGCGAAATATACGTTCTTTCAAATTTTTATTGATCATAAAATCATCACAGATCAGGATGAAGGATAAGTTGAATAAGGAAGAAGATATGGTAGTATAGGACGCTATCCGGCATGGTTAATAAATGTTCGTGTATTGTTCTTTATTCACTCCGGTATGCAATATAGCGACTAGTTAATCTTTTTGCGGTGGTTCGTCAAGGGAAATAGATGTTTCACGGCATCTTTAAAAACGAGGATTCAGGAGTACAAACATGATACCCGTCAAATCTTTTTTAGCCGTTTGGGGACTTGTTTTATGCACGGTCCTGTTATTACCCGTATCAACCGTCCAGGCCCAGAAAACCATGATCGTTCAGGTCAAGCAGGCACAGATTCGCTCTGCCCCTTCATTTCTGGGCAAAGTTGTAGCGAGGCCTGTTTATGGCGAGAAAGTAACGGTCCTGGCTGAAAAAAAGGGATGGATGAAAGTCAAAAGAAATATTACCGACAGGGCCGAGGGTTGGATGCACGGGTCGGCCCTGTCGCCGGTAAAACTGATCCTGCGCTCTGGCGATCAATCCCAAACGGGAAAAGCTTCCAGCCGAGAAGTTGCTCTTGCCGGAAAAGGATTTAATCAAAAAATAGAAGGGGGATACGCTTTAGACCATCAGAATTTGAATTACGGCTGGGTGGATAAAATGGAAAAAATATCCCCCGACATGGAAGAAGTGGAAAAATTCGTGGTCAACGGCAGCTTGTCCCTCGAAAATGGAGGTACAAATGAATAAATACATGAATTTAATAAATAAACACACATTCATTCCGGTGATTTTGATTATTTTCTGTTTGTGCCTTTCGTCCTGTGAAACCGTACAGCCCGTTGCGGAAGTGGCGACACAGGTTGGCGTTCTGTCGGGTAAAATTGACGAACAAGAGGCCGGAAAGATTCAAAAGACCGTAGGCGCCCTGGCCAAGTCATTTGAGGATTTAACACCGGAGCAGGAATATTATCTGGGCCGCTCCGTCGCAGCGAACATCCTGTCGCAATATAAACCATACGAAAATCAGCAATTGACAAATTACCTGAATTTGATCGGGAAAACCTGTTCCCTGGCTTCCACGCGGCCCGAAACTTTCGGTGGGTATCACGTCCTTGCTCTCGACTCGGATGAGATCAACGCCTTTGCCGCACCGGGAGGCTTGATTTTTTTGACGAAAGGACTGCTGCGCTGCTGCAAAACGGAAGACGAAGTTGCCGCGGTTGTTGCCCATGAAATTGCCCATATCCAATATAAACACGGCCTGCAGGCCATTCGTCAGGATCGGATGACCAATATTGTGAAGGCTTTGCTGGAGGAGACGTTGCAGGACCAGATCAGCGAGAATAAGGAGTTGGCAAATCTCTTCGAAGGGTCAATCCAGGATATCTCCGCCACGTTAATTACGAACGGATATTCACAAACTCAGGAATTCAAAGCCGATCAGGGGGCCATGGTCATTCTGGGAAATCTGGGTTACAGTCAGGGCGCGCTGATCAGTGTCCTGCAGAGTATGCGCAAACGCTTCACTTCAGGCAAACACGATTTTCGTCAAACACACCCCTCGCCGGAGAGTAGAATCGCCGAAATATCCAAATCCTATTCGGTGAGCAGCCTTTATACGATCAATTCGGTCCGGCAGAAAAGATTCCTGGAGCAGGCAAGGAATAACCTTTGATTCCATCGTTCATGCAGAACATTATGAAATGGCCGGGCATACGCCGTCTGATCCAAGGCATCCTTGCCGCTTTAGTCGGCTTGGGTTTAACCTTGCTTCTGTGGCTGCCCGGGTGGCTGGATTTATGGGAGCTGAAAAGCTGGGATTGGCGCGTGAATCTATTGCAGGACATCTCTCAAAGCCAGATCAAGGATCAAAAAATTCGCATCATTCTTCTGGACCAAGACAGCCTGGATTGGGGAAAGCAGGTCAAAGATCTGGCCTGGCCCTGGCCCCGGGAAGTTTACGGTACGATTCTCGATTTTTGCCGGCGTGGCGGCGCGAAAGCCGTTGGTTTTGATGTTCTTTTCACGGAGCCTTCAAAGTATGGCGTCGAAGACGATCGGGCCTTTGGCGACTCGATCCGGGATTTCCGGAAATTTACCGGAGCGGTATTTCTGGGAGAAAAAACTGGAGAATTTACGTCATGGCCCCCGTTTGCCCCGAAGAATCCCTTTTCGGCCCATCATGCAAATGGAGAGCGATACCCCGCTTTTCAAAAGGAAATGACCTATCCGCGGGCGTCTTTCCCTGTCTCCGAAATAGCGCATCAAGCATTTTCCCTCGCCAATGTGCATATCAATCCGGATGTCGATGGCGTTTACCGCAGGGCGCCGCTGCTTCGTTATTTCGACGGACAATGGATGCCTTCACTGGGACTGGGGGTTTTTTTGACCGCCCATCCCGAGAAAAGTATGCAGATGGACAAGCATGCTCTGTGGATTGATAAAATGAAGATCCCGCTCGATCAGCAGGGCAGGGCGATTCTCCGTTTTCAGAAACTGCCTGCAATGAAGCATCCTTACAGCGCCGCTTCAATTATTCAGAGCGAGTTGAAAATTCAGCAAGAGGAAAAGCCCGCCATTAACCCGGCGGAATTTCGCGACAGTTATGTTTTCTTTGGCTTTTCCGCCCCCGGTCTTCTCGATTTGCGTACGATACCCCTGTCCGGCATTTACCCGGGGGTGATGATACACGCCACCATGCTGGAAAACCTCCTGTCCGGATCCTTTATCCGGCAAACATCGCAGGGCGTTTTTTGGTGGGTCACACTTTTGCTGGCTCTGTTCGCCGGTGTGTCCTCCTCGCTGGTCTCGAACATTTTCAAGACGGCGACAGTGTATGGCATCTCCCTGCTGTCACCTTTTCTTCTGTGTGCCATTGCTTATCAAAACGGTTACTGGTTGCCTCTTGTCGTACCTGAGATGGCGGTCGTGCTGACCCTTTTCAGCGCAGGCGTTGTCTATTACAATACGGAAGGACGGCAGAAAAGATTTATCAAGAACGCCTTTCAGCAATACTTGAGCCCGGCCGTGATCGAAGAGCTGATTCAAAATCCGGAAAGATTGAAACTGGGTGGTGAAAGACGTCAGTTGTCGATCTTTTTTTCCGATCTGGAAGGGTTCACCGGTATTTCTGAAAAACTGTCTCCGGAGGAGTTGACCTCGGTTTTGAATGAATATCTGTCGGCGATGACCGAGATTATCCATGAAGAGGGGGGAACCGTCGACAAATACGAAGGCGACGCCATCCTTGCCTTCTGGAATGCCCCTCTTGTGCAGGCAGGCCACCCCGTGCGCTGCGTCCGGGCCGCTTTGCGATGTCAGCGGAAACTGGCCGAATTGCGGCCTCATTTCCGGGAAAAGATCGGCCGGGATCTTAAGATGCGGATCGGTATCAACACGGGAGCGGCGGTTGTCGGCAATATGGGCTCGAAATCGCGCTTCGATTATACCATGCTGGGCGATGCAGTGAATCTGGCCTCCCGGCTGGAAGGGATCAACAAGGAATTCGGTTCCTATACCATGATTTCCAAATCAACCCGGGACGAAATAGGCGCGGTTTTTCCTGCCCGGGAGCTTTCCCGGGTTCGCGTCGTGGGTAAAAAAGAATCCGTTACGGTTTACGAACCCATGTTCGTGGAAGATTACGAAGCAAAGAAGGGTATTTATCAGAAATTTGATCAGGCTTTGC
The DNA here is from genome assembly GCA_964408155.1 of uncultured Syntrophales bacterium. Taxonomy (GTDB): domain Bacteria; phylum Desulfobacterota; class Syntrophia; order Syntrophales; family JAAYKM01; genus JAAYKM01. The sequence goes on along the minus strand of CAYOYJ010000015.1, from coordinate 5,849 downwards.
ACTTCTATTACCAGGGAGATTTTGCCGCAGCCCTGGATATTTTTATGAACATCGCGCAAAAGGATGCACCGGCTGGCGCCTACGTCGAAAAATGCCGGGAGTTGATGGCCGAAAAACCCGAAGATTGGGACGGAACGTGGGTCATGACCAAAAAATGACGACCCGTTTTGACATGAGCACATTCAAAGAACTTTGGGATTTGCTTGACACAATCCCTTCCCTTCACTATATCCATTTCAAAAATCCCTGACGTGAGGTCATATGGAAAACAACGGCTGTTCTCTGAAAGGATACTGTCTCCCCCTGACGCCGGAAGGCAAGTCTTCATTGGTCGATGCGCCGCCCTGGTATTACGGCGGAGAACTGATGCAGTTATGCTTCAGGACGGAACCGGAAAAAGCGCGCGCCTTCATTCCCGCGCCACTGGAGCTGGGACCGGACCCCGGCGCAGGTATCGTCTGGTTCGTGGAGTGGATTTCCGTCAGCGAAGCCAATCCCGACATGGCCTTCGAGAATCCGGAACGCTCCATCTACAAGGAATGCATCGTGCTCCTGCAGTGCAGCTACCAGGGCGAGCCCGGCTATCTCGTTCCCTTCATCTGGGTGGATAACGATTTTACGCTTGTCCGGGGGTTTATCCAGGGATTCCCAAAAGTCCTCGGCCGGATCTATATGACGAAACTCCATGCCCTGAACCCGAAGATCGGCGGCCGGAAGCCGGGAGCCAGGTTGAAGGGCATCTGCGAGGCCAACGGCGAAAGGGTGGTCGAAGGATCGGTGATCCTAAAGGAGAAGGTTGACCGATCGGCACTGCCCAAGGTCAAGTTCTATCTCCTCCGCCATTTTCCGAGTATCGAAGATCCGACCAAAGCGGTGGTCCATGAAATCGCCACCAGCATCGCCAGCCTGGAGGTGGACGACATCTGGAAGGGCGATGCGGATGTCCGGTTTTCCGGGCCGTTCAACCGGGAGTTGCAGCAACTGATGCCGATGGAGGTGACCGACGGCTTCTATCACAGCGCCGGATTGACCATCTCCGGTGGCCGCGTACTTTACCGCTATCCTGCAGGATAGGATGGAAAGGGGTTTTTCATTTATTGCGGATTTCTTCTTAAATGGAGTTTCCAATATTCTGCATAGTCTAAATCATTTCAATATGTAATCCATAACTCTGAAGAGTTGATCATTTCCCGTTGACATTCTTTGCCGAAGGTCTTACTCTTCTCCTTGCCTGCACGGGGGGCATATCTACTTTACATAACAATACGACGAGGTCATTAAAGACTTCTCACCCAGAAATAAATTAGCACTTGAATTATTTATATACATTGCCTCGAAAGAAAAGAAAGTGGGGTGTGTTGAACAGTTGTTCTGCTTTAATCAGAAGTATTATGCGGATCCGCATAGTACTCCATAATGGAAATTGGAAATTGGGGGACACTTCCCGTATTTATGTGCCAATTGACAAATAATACGGGAAGTGTCCCCGCAATATTCCGGGAAGTGTCCCCCTAATATTCTAATATTAATATTCGAAATATCAGCGAATTTAATCGCTTATGAGGAGTAGGCTTTAAAATTATTTGTTTTTACCGCAATCGCACTGGATAACCTTTTTGCCGTCCACATCACAAGCGGGGACAAAGCAGCCGTGCTCATCGACCGTGAAATAACATCCCGGAGGTGCAACAGAGCCTATCGCATTATCATCTTGGGCGGTGAAACCTCCCCGGCCACCCCAATCCTTAACAAATTCGTTGCACGGGGGGAGCTTTTTCTGCTTGTTTTGATATTTTGTGGCACTATTGCTTTTTGAGGCCGCCATCGCCGTGTCGATCAGGTTGGTGCTTAAAGCAATCGCACAGACTAAAACCGATAAAATCATGAAAGATTGTAATAACTTTTTCATATTTCCCCTCCTGTTGGAATGATTCTGGACTTTGCTGCGCAATACGAACGCTCAATCAAACCTGACGTGCCGGTCAGTCGTGAAACATCATAAAAAGCCGGGGTGTTCGGCTGGGGGGAGGGAAGCAGAAACAAAAAATCCCACCGAAAAGGATTCGACAGGATTCCTAGCGACAGGGATGATACTCCCCCGGGTTGCTTTTATCATTTCATGTTCAAAATCTTGGATATTTAAGAACTTAACGGAAACGACTTATAGTCCATTTTCTGCCACAGGTCAACAGCCTTTTGTTCCCGCAAACGGGATGCAATCATTTCTTTGAAATATCGGTGATACTGATCCGTAAAGGTATCCTGATTTTTTATGCCATGAAGCTTTGGCGGATATTCTCGATTTATCCCTTCATCCCCAAGGCGGTGATCATGCCTGAACGATTCGTTAATGAAGCTATCCAACCGGTGGAGTTTAGGGGACACCATACTGGTTTTTGAGAAGGAATAAATTGAGGTGGTCCGCCAATCAACGTTGGATTGACAATTCGTTTAGGCCAGATTCAGCCGGAAATACAGATCTTCGAGTTTCTCCTTTGCATGAACTCCTCCCAAAATGGCGGCATGAGACGCCATGCCGTGTCCGACTAACTCGGGAATCCGCTTCGAATAGGAAGATACTGCTTTGGGATAAAAGGCGCCGATGATGCGACTGCCGGTCCATTCCGTTTCCCCCCGAAAAAACATGAAGGACGTTGGATGACCGTCTCCGCCGTCAATTTGTAACAGCCTGATTTAGCACCGGTATCGTGACGGATCATGCGGAACCTTGCGGGAAAGACGGTTTTTTGTCAAGCGGGAAGTGTACCGCCACAATCTTTATAAAGCGGGGAAGAGATTCAGATATCGCCTTTTAACACGGATATTTGTCTTGCCAAAAACAGCGCCGAGTTGTAGTAGAGGAACTACCCATCTAGCTCAGGAGGCGCCTATGTTTTGGGAAAAAGATATCGAAACCATCGACCGGGATCAACTGCACAAACTGCAACTTGAAAGACTGCAAACAACCGTGGAAAGCGCTTCCCGGTCCTCCTGTTACCGAAAACTGTTCAAGGAAAAGGGAATCTTTCTTGGGGATATCAAAACGCTGGACGATTTGACGAAACTGCCCCTGACCACAAAGGACGATCTGCGGAAAGAATGGCCCTACGGTTTTCTCGCGGTATCGAAAGACGAAATCGTCCGCATGCACTCCTCATCGGGCACCACCGGCCGGGCAACGGTCATCTTCCATACCCGGAAGGATATCGACAGCTGGACCGACCAGTTGGCCCGCTGCATGTACATGGCGGGGATGCGCAAAAGCGACGTCTTCCAGAACATGATGACCTACGCCCTGTTCACGGGCGGTCTCGGTTTCCACTACGGAGCGGAATGTCTGGGTGCTCTGGTGATTCCCGCGGGACCGGGCAACAGCAAGCGGCAGATCCAGTTGATGCAGGATTTCGACACGACGGCCATCCATATTATTCCCAGCTATGCCCTGCACCTGACAACGGTTTTCGAGGAAGCCGGCATTGATCCCAGGAAAGACACCCGCCTGCGTATGGCCTTCATCGGTGCGGAGCCCCATTCGGAGAAAATGCGTAAGCGAATTGAAGATTTCTACGGGGTTAAGGCCTTTAACTCCTACGGCCTTTCCGAAATGAGCGGTCCCGGCGTGGCCTTCGAATGTCCGGAACAGAACGGCCTGCATATCTGGGAAGACGCCTATATCGTTGAGATCATCGATCCGATCACGCTCGAATCGGTACCGGACGGCCAGGAAGGTGAACTCGTCTTGACGACCTTGACGCGTGACGGGATGCCGATCGTGCGCTATCGGACGAAGGACCTGACCCGGATCATCCCCGGCGCCTGCCCCTGCGGCCGGACCCATCGGCGGATCGAACGGATCAAGGGCCGGACGGACGACATGTTGATCCTCAAGGGGGTCAACATCTTTCCCATTCAGATTGAAAAGAAACTGATGGGCATCCAGGGCGTCGGCAACAATTTCCAGATCATCCTGGAGCGGAAAGGCTTCAACGATGACATGACCGTCAAGGTGGAGGTCCAGCGGGAGTATTTCACGGGAGATCTCAAGCAGTTGGAAGTCTTGCGGAAGATGATTGTGAACGAACTGAAGAGCGAACTTCTGATCACACCCCGGGTCGATCTGGTCGAGCCGGAAAGTCTCCCTCAAACCGAAGGGAAGGCCAAACGGGTGATCGACAACCGGGAAGACTGAGCAACCCCAACGGGAGGGAAGACACGATGATCGCACAGCAGATTTCAATATTCGCGGAGAACAAGCCGGGCAGGCTGGCCGCTGTGACGCATGTGCTGGCCAAGGAGAAGATCAACATCCGGGCCACGACGATTTCGACATCCGATACGTTCGGCGTGATCAATCTCCTCGTGGACGATCCGAAAAAGGCGCAGAAGGTCCTGACGTCTGCCGGGATGATGGTTCAGATGCGGGACGTCCTGGCGGTGGAACTTGACGATAAACCGGGTGGACTCGACCGACTGACCCAGCTTCTTTACAAGGAAAACATCAATGTGAACAATGCCTACGGATTTGTCGTCGAAAGTTACGAGCGGGCCATTTTCGTGGTGGACGTCGATCAGATCGAAAAAGCGGAAAAGCTTATCGAGAAAAATAACTTTAAGACAATGGATACGGAAGGGCTGACGTCTGCCGAGCCTTTTCATTATACAAAATATTAGAAGGAAGGCACCATGGCCCATCAGGACAAAGGACATTATGCGGCCAAGCATCCGGCGGAAACACCGGTCGATGAACAGATTGCAAAATTGATCGCCCAGCAGGCGAAGGATGACATCATCACCTGTAGCGATGCGGTTGCCATTGCCGCGGCAATCGGCAAGACGATTCAGGAGGTCGGGGTGGCACTGGACCTCCTGGAGAAGCGAATTAGCTTTTGTCAGATGGGGCTGTTCGGGTTCAGTCCGGATAAGCAGATTGTCCGGCCGGCAGGAACCGTCGATGAGACCTTGAAAAAAGCCATTGAGGTAAAACTGCAGAACGGCAGACTTTCCTGCGCCGAATCCTGGGCGATCGCCGATGAATTCAATTTGCCGCGCATGGCCGTATCCGAGGCCTGCGAAGCCCTGAAAATCAAGATCAAGCCCTGCCAGTTGGGGGCGTTCTGAGGCGAAAATCTTCGATGTAACGGCTGACGATCAGGCCGATCTTTTTCGCATTCCGTTTGGCCTGGATGCGGATATCTTCTTCTTTCAGATCCCCCGTGCCGATGCCATGGGCATAGTTGTCAACGGAGCACACCGCGCCGAAGGCCATCCCGAATTCCCGGGCGAGTACCGCTTCGCTGGCGAGGGTCATCCCCACGACATCCGCATTTTTTGCCATCATGTGAATCTCGGCCTTGGTTTCCAGTCGCGGACCGGCCGTTTGCCAGTAAATGCCGCCGTCATAGACGTCGATATTCCGCGCGCGGGCCGCTTCCATCAATCCTCGGCGGACGCCGGTGTCGATGACCGGGGTGATATGAAGTGGTACGTCGGTAACCGAGGTCGGCGTCGGGTACAGGCAGATGAAATCGTCGGGGACGAACAGGGTGCCGGGACCCATATCGGCTTTCAGTGATCCCGTCGAATAGATGCCGATCACTTCGACGGCGCCCAGTATGGATAGGGTTCGGAAATTGGCCAGATGGTCGACGAGGTGAGGTGGGGTGAAGGTGTCTCCGGGTAGGCCGTGCCGGGCAATAAAAATTAAATCGTCTTCGGAGAGCAGACCGACATGACTCGGTGCGCCGTCATAGGATTGCTTTCTCAGATGATCAAACATGTCCAGCTCAAAAAGCGGCATAGTGCCGGACAGAATGGCCAATTTTCCCATGGTGTACTCCCCATTTTTGTAT
>CAYOYJ010000014.1:0-26358 GCA_964408155.1 uncultured Syntrophales bacterium | reverse complement strand
GTGTCGAAGGACGCGGCCTGCGGTTGTTAGCTTAATCCGCAGTCGAACAAATCAATAACCCCCTGCTCCCCCGAAAGGAACAGGGGGTTTCTTTTTGCTCAACTAATCAGCTGAAAGATGCTATAAACTTTCAATCTGTGGAGGGGTCTGGCTTGAAAAAGAAAATCATCGTCGGTTTTTTAGCGTTTCTTGTTCTGGTTTCCGCCGTCGTTTATTTTGGTCGCCGGACAAACCGGGATGAGACACTCTATTACTCGGGAACCATTGAAGCGACCCAGTTCAACCTCTCCTTCCAGATTGCCGGCCAAGTTGCGCGGGTTCTGGTTGATGAGGGGTATGCCGTTAAAACGGGTGATCTGCTGGCCGAACTCGATACGCGGGAGTTAAAGGCCAGGCATGATCAGGTGGAAGCCGACTATGTGCGCTCACAAGCCGGTTTAAATGCGTTCAGCGCTCAGTTAAGAGAAGTCAAAACCGGCAATCGTCCTCAGGATGTCGAAAGGGCGCGCCAGGCATACTTGTCCTCACAGGCCGTTATGGAAGAAGCCAGAAAAAACATGCAGAAGTATCAGCGGCTGTTCCAGAATGGTACCGTATCGGAGAAGGAATGGGATGCGGTTAAATTGCGCTATGATGTAACCATGCATGATTACGAAAGAAATGCCGAAGCATATGACCTTGCCAGGGAAGGAAGCCGTTCCGAGACGCTTGACGCCGCCCGTGCCAATGTCGCGGGAGCAAAGGCGCAGTTGGCCTCCGTCGACGCTGCACGGCAACAGGCGAAAATCCTGCTTTCCTACGCACAGTTGAAAGCCCCGACCGGCGGTATCATTACAAGCCGAAACGTCGAAGCCGGCGAAGTGGTGACTCCGGGTCAGGATGTCATGACCATGGCGGATTTGTCCATGATTGACCTTAAGATCTTCGTGGCTGAAACGGAAATCGGCAAGGTCAAACCCGGGCAATCTGTGGAGGTGCGTGTGGATACTTTCCCAGATAAAGTGTTTAGGGGAAAGGTCTCCTATATTTCTCCGGAAGCTGAGTTTACGCCCAAGATGATTCAAACTCATAAAGAGCGCATCAAACTGGTCTATCTGGTCAAGGTGTCGGTGCCCAATCCTCTTTTGGAATTGAAGTCGGGAATGCCGGCGGACGCCTGGCTGAAATAGTCAATTCCCTGAAACAAAGCGTTTTTTGTCCGGAACAAAGCCGGTCCTTTCAAGGTTTTCCGCTATGAACACTGATTCCAGCCAGCCTTATGTTCGGGTGGAACATGTTTCCTTTTCATTCGATCATGCTGCGGCGGTTGCGGATGTGAATCTGACCGTGCCTGCGGGTACGATCTGGGGGCTGGTCGGGTCCGACGGGGCAGGAAAGTCGACGCTCCTGCGGATGGTTGCCCTGATGCTGAAGCCACAACAGGGGCGTATCACCGTCGGTGGGTTGGATGTGGCGTCAGAGCGAGCGCAGATCAAAAATCTGCTTGGCTATATGCCCCAGCGATTTGCCCTCTATCAGGACCTGACGGTCGAGGAAAACATAGATTTTTTTCTCGACATTTACGGGATCGCCGGTCGGAAAAGAACCGAGCGCAAACAACGGTATCTCGGTTTCACCCGGCTCCTGCCCTTTATGGATCGCTATGCGGGGAATCTTTCCGGAGGCATGAAGCAAAAGCTGGGCCTGGCTTGTGTCCTGGTCCATGAACCGCGGCTTTTGGTGCTGGACGAACCGACCAACGGTGTCGATCCGGTTTCGCGCCGAGAGTTCTGGGAGATGCTTTTTGAAATGCGGGACCGGGGACTGACCATTCTGGTTTCGACGGCCTATATGGATGAAGGGGAACGCTGCCACGGTTTGGGTATTATGCATCGGTCCAAACTTCTGGCCGTAGCGGCACCGGACACAATCCGCGGTGATGCGGCCACCCTGGAAGACGCGATCAAAGGCCTGATTAGAGCAGCGGACGGCGATCTGGAACATGGTGCCTTCAATATCTGACAATATCATTTCCGTGATCGACTTGGAGAAACGCTTCGGGCCGTTCGTCGCCGTGGATAAAATTTCTTTTTCCGTGAAAAGGGGCGAAATATTTGGCTTCCTCGGCTCCAACGGCTCGGGTAAATCAACAACAATCCGTATGCTCTGCGGGATCCTGCGCCCCTCATCGGGCAAAGGGGTCGTGGTCGGTCATGATATCCTTACGGAAGCGGAAGAGATCAAAAGGTCCATTGGTTATATGTCCCAAAAGTTTTCTCTCTACGAAGACCTGACGCCGCAGGAGAACCTTCGTTTCTATCTGGGGGTGTACAGTGTTCCCGAAACGCTCTGGGAAGAGCGGGTCCGCTGGATTGTCGGGATGACAAGGCTCGAGGAGACAAAAAACCGTTTGACCCGGGAACTGCCTCCCGGGGTGAAGCAGCGGCTGGCCTTGGGCTGTGCCTTGCTGCATAAACCGCCCCTCCTTTTTCTCGATGAACCGACTTCCGGAGTAGACCCGGTAACCCGGGAAGCCTTCTGGCACTTTATCAACGCACTGGCGGACGGCGGGATGACGGTTTTTGTCACCACCCATTATATGGATGACGCCTTGCACTGTAACCGGATCGTCATGATCAACGCCGGCCGGATCGTGGCTGCAGGGTCTCCCGCAGAAATTGTGCGTGATGCCTGTCCGGAAAAGCCCGACGCGGATCTGGATGACGCATTTGGCAGAATAATGGCCCCTCATGAGGGAAAAACCGATTAATCAACCCAAAGGCAAAACCATCATACGGGAGGTGCAAAAAAATGGACAGGGAAAGGATTTCATATCACGAATCGGTCCTGAAGGTTTATGACCGGATCAAGCAGGATGGGATAACCAACATCTGGGACCGCTACGAAGCCCAGGGCTTCGGCGACCCGGATAAGCGCTGTCCTTTCTGTATGGGCGGGGTGCGTTGCGATCTTTGCTCCAACGGCCCCTGCCGGGCCGACGCCGAGAAGGGAAAGCGGGGCGTCTGCGGTATTTCGGCGGACGGCATGGCCATGCGGATGATGCTCTTGCGTAATGTCATGGGGGCGTCCACCTACCATTATCATACCGAACAGACGGTCAAAACGCTCCGGGCCACTGTTCGGGGTGAAACCCCGTTCGCAGTCCGGGAAAGGGAGAAATTGACAGCTTTTGCCCGGCGATTGGGCGTGACTACCACGGGTTCAGTTAAGGATATCGCTCTTGCTCTGTGCGATTTTGTAGAGCAGGATTTCAACCGGAAATTCGACGAGCCGAGCCGGGTTGTTGAGGCCCTTGCTCCGGCAGAGCGTAAAACCCTCTGGCGCAAGCTGGATCTTTTTCCCGGCGGTATATACGGTGAAATGATGCGGGCCACAAGTTCTTGCCTGACCAATGTTGACGGCTACTATGTGAGCCTGGCCCTCAAGGCGATGCGTATGTCTGTGGCCATGGCCTATCAGAGCCAGATTGTGAACGAATTCTGTCAGGATATTCTCTTTGGCATACCCCGGCCTCATAAGGCACGGGTTGACCTGGGTGTGCTGGATCCCGATTTTGTTAATGTCGTACCCAACGGTCACGAGCCCTTCCTGGGTTTCGCCATGGTGCAGGTCGCCCGGAAACCGGAGTGGCAGGAGAAAGCCCGGGCGGTGGGAGCCAAGGGGCTGCGGGTCATTGCCTCCATCGAAACCGGACAAGAGATGATTCAGCGCTGGGAGACGGACGACATATTTTACGGATTCGCCGGGAACTGGATCACGCAGGATGCGGTGCTGGCGAGCGGCTGTGTCGATCTGTTTGCCTGCGACATGAACTGCTGCATGCCAGTTGACCCTCTCTACGCCGAACGGTATCACTTCCGGTTGGTGCCGGTGAGTGATCTGGTTGTTTTTGAAGGCATTACGGACCGCATCAACTATGAACCGGACAAAGCGGCGTCCCATGCTGCGCAGCTGCTCGACATGGCGATCGGCAACTTCAGGGAACGCCGGGCGACGGTTGCGCCGGTAACCGGGCTTCGCACCGGAGAAGCTGTGGTGGGTTTTTCTACGGAAAGTATTCTTGAAGCCCTGGGGGGAAAGCTGGATCCTCTATTGGATGCGGTTAAAAGCGGCACCATCCTGGGCATCGCCGGGCTGGTTTCCTGCACCAGCCTCCGGGATTCGGGTCAGGATGTCCACACGGTGCGGATGGCGAAAGAACTGATTAAGAGGGATATTCTGGTTTTGTCCATGGGATGCGGCAATGCGGCCCTGCAGGTCGCCGGCCTTTGCCTGCCGGAGGCGGCGTCGATGGCCGGTTCTGGTTTATCGGCTGTCTGTAAAACACTGGGTGTCCCGCCCGTTCTGTCCTATGGCACCTGCACCGACACAGGGCGTATTGCCGACCTGATCGGTGCTGTCTCCGCTGCACTGGGTGGCGTACCCGTTCCGGATCTTCCCCTGGCTGCCGTGGCGCCGGAATATATGGAGCAGAAGGCGACGATTGATGCGATCTTTGCCCTGGCCTTCGGCCTCTATACGTATGTCAATCCCGTTCCGACCGTAACCGGAGCCCCGAACCTGGTGAAACTCCTGACGGAAAACTGTCGGGAGATTACCGGCGGCATCCTCCATGTGGAAACGGATGCCGCCGAGGCCGCCGACGCGATTCTCAGCCATATTGAGGGTAACCGGAAAAAACTGGGTATTTGAGGCATGGTGCGGTTAACGACTTCTGCATGAGCTGTTGCCGCTGAGTTTTGCCTCTTCCTTGCTTAGGGAACGAACAGTCCCGGTTCGAGCTGTACCAAGGGGATAGTTTGGCTGCTTCATACTTGACTTTATATGGGGACGGCATGCTGCAGGATCGTGTCCATACGGCAATTGACATGCTTTGCCCTTGCCGTCAATGTCCCCGCCGCTGCGGGGCCGATCGACTGGCGGGAGAAGTCGGCGTCTGCCGCACCGGTCGTGAAGTCCGCTTGGCGAGTTTTGAAAGTCATTTCGGCGAAGAAGCGCCCTTGGTCGGCACCGGCCGCTCCGGGGCCATTTTCTTCAGTTCCTGTAATTTCCTCTGCTCCTTCATCTGGTCATGCCGGAGGGCATTGCCGGAACGGAGGATGTCATGTGTTTCCTGGCAGAAGAAATTTCTCCGGAGACCTATGTCAACATTGCGGCCCAGTACCACCCGGCCGGCCGGGCCATGAGCGCCCCCCATTGCCCGGCGCATTTCGCAACGGGAATTTGACCTGGCGTTGAAGCCGCCCAAAAGGCCGGTTTGCGACGGCTGGACAGTAATATATGATAATAAATGTAGATGCTTATGCTTTTATAGCGTGCTCATTGCCCGTCCATATCTTCGCCGGGTGTAAACGCCGCACCCTTGCTTGATAAAGCCATAACCCCCCGGTTCTTTGCTTGACAGCATGGGTAAAATACCCTAACTTACTTTGCCGTTTCAAAGGGGAGGTGTGTTCGTGCAATGGCAACGAAAAAAGAACGCAGGACTGCGGAAACAAAAATTAGAAAGATGAAAAAAGGTAAACGCGTCGCGATTTTATCCGTAATCGGCGTGGCCGCTTTCGGTTTTCTGGTTTTCTTTTTCGTTTCCATCTTCAACATGATTTATCCCCCCGTGGGTGGGACGGACGGTGCATTGGCCAAAAAGGAAAAGCTGGAGGTCGTTCTTTATTATTCCGACAAGAATGAGCTTTTTCTGGTGCCGGAGAAACGCTTCGTTATTAAAGAAAAGAATGCCGAAGCCCAGGCAAAGAGACTGGTAAAAGCTTTGATCGAAGGGAGCAAGTCCGGTCATATCAATACTTTTCCGGAGAAAACTGCCTTCAAGGGCGTGAAAATCGGTGCCGACAAGATCGCTCAGGTCAACTTCGGCAGCGAGTTTATTAAGAATCATCCCGGTGGAACGACCAGCGAAATTGCGACCGTTTATTCTTTGACCAATACACTGATCCGAAATATCGAGACTATTCGGGGTGTCAGGATTTACGTGGAGGACAAGCCGATTGCCTCCATCAAGGGACATGTCGGCACCGAGGGGATTTTTCGCCTGGACAAAGACCTGATCGTTGAAGGGGCCGGGAATATATAGACGCTGCTCCCGAAAGAGGCAAAATAATGGCTCCCAAATCACGACTTTCAAAAATCCGTAACATCGGCATTATCGCCCATATCGACGCAGGAAAGACCACCGTTACCGAGCGAATACTCTATTATACCGGTGAGTCCTACAAGATGGGAGAGGTCCACGACGGCGAGGCCGTCATGGACTGGATGCCCCAGGAGCAGGAGCGGGGCATTACGATCATGTCAGCGGTAACCAGTTGCGATTGGAATCAGCATGAAATCCACCTGATCGATACACCGGGTCACGTCGATTTCACTATGGAGGTGGAGCGGAGTCTCCGGGTCCTGGACGGCGCTGTGGTTGTGTTTTGTGCTGTAGGCGGTGTTGAGCCTCAGTCGGAAACAGTCTGGCATCAGGCGGATAAATACGGCGTGCCCAAAGTGGCCTTTATCAACAAAATGGACCGCGTCGGCGCCGACTATTGGGGTGCCATCGGCATGATGCGGGAGCGGTTTCATTCTGTTCCCCTGGCTGTTCAGATTCCCTTGGGGGCGGAAGAGCGCTTCGAAGGGGCTGTTGACCTCATCGCCAGAAAGGTACTGCGCTGGCGCGACCAGACGCTGGGAGCCTCCTATGATGTATCGGATCTGCCGGACGATCTGAAAGACGAGGTGGAACATTATCGGGAGGCGATGATCGAGACCCTGGCTGAAGTAGACGATGATGTTGCCGATCGTTATCTCGAAGGAGAAGATTTGACGGAGCCGGAAATCGTGGAGGCGATCCGCAAAGCAACCCTGACCCTTGGGATCGTACCGGTTTTGTGCGGAGCCGCTCTGCGCAACAAAGGTATTCAACCCGTACTCGATGCGGTGGTTCATTATCTGCCCTCACCGGAAGATGTGCCCCCCGTCAAGGGCCATCATCCCGTAACCGGCGAGAAGGAAAGCCGCTTCAGCAGCGAAAAGGAACATCTGGCGGCCCTGGCCTTCAAGGTAATGATGGACGAGGGGCGGAAACTGACTTTTCTCCGGATATACGCCGGCCACATCCAGGTGAACGAAGATCTCTATAACGTCATTAAAAGGAAGAAAGAAAAACTTTCTCGAATATTAAAAATGCACGCAAACAAGCGTGAACGGATCGATCGGGCCGCCGCCGGGGATATCGTTGCCGTCATGGGATTGAAAGAAACCACAACCGGAGACACCCTGTGTGATGAAGCCCATCCCATCGTTCTGGAAAAGATCGAATTTTATGAACCGGTCATCAGCCAGGCGATCGAGGCCAAGACGCCGGCGGACCAGGAAAAGTTGTCCGTTGCCCTGACGAAACTCTTGGAGGAAGATCCGACCCTTCGCGTCAAGTACGACGACGATACGGCCCAGACGATCATTTCCGGTATGGGGGAACTTCATCTGGAGATTTTCCTGGACCGGTTGACCCGGGAGTTCAATACCCATGTTAATGTGGGACGCCCCCGCGTGGTGTATCGCGAGACCATCCAGAAAAAGATTGAGGTGGAAGGCCGGTTCGAACGAGAACTGGGCGACAAGAAGCATTTTGGTCATGTGCGGTTGCTTCTGGCACCTTTGGGGCGTGGCCATGGGATCGAGATAGTCTGGAAAGTCGATAAATCGGTTCTGCCGGACGAATATCGCGAAATGATAGAAGCCGGGATTCATGAAGCCGCTTCCAGTGGTGTTGTGGGCGGTTACCCCGTTGTCGATGTCAGGACGGAAATTGTCGGCGGATCGGTGCGGGAGGGAGATTCGACGCCCATGGGCTACAAGGTCGCTGCGGCGACAGCCTTCAAGGATGGTTGCACCCAGGCCGATCCTGTGTTGCTGGAACCCATCATGATGGTCGATATCGTAACGCCGGCAGACTTTATGGGCGATGTCATCGGGGATATCAACGCCCGTCACGGTGAAGTGCAGTCCATCGCCCAGAAAGGCCACGTGAGCGAAATCCGCTGCCGTGTTCCCCTGAAATCCCTTTTCGGATATTCAACGGACCTGCGGTCCGCCACCCAGGGACGAGCTGTTTTTTCCATGCAATTTCTGGCATACGACCGGGGCTGATGACATAACAGGGATATTCAAGGCTCTTACAGGGAAAGATACAGTGGAAGACGAAAAACGACAAGATACGGTTGTGACCGTTCCGATGCTTGACAAGGACAAACTCCTGCAGAGTATTTTTCGAATCAGCACCTTCGTTACCGAGTCGAGAAGCCTGAACGAGATCCTGAAAAAAATTCTGGAAGAAGTGGTGGATACGCTCGGTTTCCGTATCGGAAACATCCGCCTGTTCGACGAATCCAAGCAGTTTCTCGAAACGCAGGTTGTGAAGAATTACAGTCCCGAGGAGGCGGAAAGGGCTTTTTCGGTGGCGATCGATGTCCAAATGCATGATTGCATTGCCGCCAAGGTGGCCACATCGGGTGCGCCGATGGCGATTGAGGATGCCGCATCGGACGGTCGTATCACCGAAACGGACCGCATGCTGGCAAAAGTTTACAGCAGCGGTTCCATGATCTGCGCACCTCTTAAAATCGGCGATGAAATCATCGGTACCATGGCCGCCTCCTGTCAGGAGACGACGAAATTTTATCCGGAAGAAATCAATCTTTTTCTGACCTTTGCCAACCAGATGGGCATTATCATTCACAATGCCCGGCTTTTCGAGGCCAACGCCGAGAAAATAAGGCAGCTGATGGTCTTGCAGAAAGCTGTTTCGGAAATGAATGCCCGCCACACTCTGGATAACAATATCTTGAATATCCTGACGCGCAGTTCCCTGGAAATTACGCATTGCGACAAGGTGATGGTCTATTTCCTGGATGTGGAGAAAAACCGGAGTCTGGTCACTTTCGGTGACGAAATCGTTATCGATGACAGCAAAGCCTATACGCAACAGGTGGAAAGAAGCATCATCAAGGTTGCTTTATCGTCCAATCGCATCACCACCCGAAAACATGCCCCTGTGGATCTTACGCCGATTTTTCCGGGGGTTGAGTCGGAGATTGCCTTGCCGTTCAGCGTCAAGGATAAATTCCGCGGTGTGCTTTATCTGGCAAAAAAAAATGGCTCCTACTCGTCAGATCAGATTCAGGTGTTGGATATTCTGACGCAGGATGCGGCGACGTCCTACGATAATGCCATTATGCACTCCATGCTGTCCCTGGAAGCGCAATCCCTTAAAACCGAAGTGGAAAAACTCAAGGAACGGGAGAATATCCTTCTGGGCTTCCACAACATTCTTGGTCAGTCCGAAAAGATGCAGCAGGTGTTTCACATTATCGAGGAAATCGCAGGACATGACACCAGCGTTCTGATCCAAGGAGAAAGTGGAACGGGGAAAGAACTGATCGCCCGGGCTTTACACAAACAGAGTAAACGTAATGATAAGCGGTTTATTGATATCAATTGTGCGGCCATTCCGGGAACCCTTTTGGAGAGCGAGTTGTTCGGCTATGAAGCCGGAGCCTTTACGGATGCGAAGAAGAGAAAAGCAGGGTTGTTGGAGGCGGCCAGTGGCGGAACTCTGCTTCTTGATGAGATCGGTGAAATGAGCATCCACCTCCAGGCGAAGTTTCTGCGCATGCTGGAAGACGGATATATTCGCAGACTCGGCGGAACGGACAACGTTCCTATTGATATACGCTTCATCTTTTCGACGAACCGGGACCTGGCGCGCCTGGTTTCGGAAGGGGCGTTCCGGGAGGATCTGTACTACCGCATCAGTGTTGTGCCGATCCGGATGCCGCCTCTCAGGGAGCGCGGGGACGATATCCTCCTGCTGGCTCAGTTTTATGTTGATGAATTTAATAACAAATTCCAGAAACGGGTTCGTGGATTCAGCGAGGATGCCGAGGCGGTGCTGTTGGCCTACCCTTGGCCCGGCAATGTTCGAGAACTGAAGAATCTGATGGAGCGGGTCATGATTCTCCAGAATCCCAATTCATTGATCAAACCCGAAAATCTGCCGGCGGAATTGAGAACCGTCGCAGACCAAAATAAGAGCAGAAATCTGTTCCCATCCCTGTCCCAAATCGAGTTGTTTTCCCCCGAGGCTATCGAAGTATCGGATTATGATGCGGTGACAGAAAAAATAATCAATGCCATCAAGTCGAAGATAATCGCCCGCGCTTTGAACAAAACGCGGGGAAATCAAAGTCAGGCGGCCAAACTGCTGGGGATTTCCCGTTATAAATTAATCCGCGAACAAAAACGGTTGCAAAATCAGGACACCTGATTTCGCGACCGGCAATGTGCCTGAACCGCACGCTGTGTGAATTATGCACAGCCCTGTTGTTGGCGCAAACACTCTCAAATAGGCATATCAGGCGATTATGTCGTTCGGATATCGCACATCATGGTTCCGGTTGGTTAAAACAGGTTTTATTTCAGGGAACTCGGCATGCCATTCCTTAAGAGAATTTATAAGGGTTCTGAATATGTATGCTGCTGATATTAAAGCATTCTTTTTTGGTTAGCTTGGGTGGAAGCCGGAATTGTCAAAAAGCGGCCTTGTTTGGCACTCACATTGCTATATTAAAAACATCATACCGATTATCAAATTGCGAGAAAAGCTCGATAAGCGTGCCGGAACCGGGAGCAGCCTCCTTCTCCCGGGAGAAAGAAGGATTAAGCGAATACAACAGGTGGACGGTTTAACTCTCCTTTCCGTCCACCACCCCCCCTAAGGACAACCTGAGAGGGATCCACCCCAAAAGCCCTTTCAGTTTACATATAGGTGGATGGTTTTTTGGTTCCCCCCTTTTGCCGTCCACCTTTTTTATTTTAAAATCAACGGATTTGCTTTCCCGATTCTTTGTCCCACATCAAACGTTGAATCGAAAATGGACGATGTCGCCGTCCTGTATGGTGTAATCCCTGCCCTCGACGTGAACGCGACCACCTTCTTTTGCTCCGTGCATGCCGCCCAGTCGGATGAAATCGTCGTAGTGCACGATCTCCGCCCGAATAAACCCCCGTTCCATATCGGTATGTATTTTCCCCGCCGCCTGCGGCGCTTTCGTGCCTCGATGGATCGTCCAGGCTCGCAGTTCCGGGCCGACCGTGGTGTAAAAGGTAATGAGTTCCAAGAGGTCGTAGCCGGCATGGATGAGTTTTTCCAATCCCGACTCCTGAAGTCCCACATCCTTGAGAAATGCGATCCGCTCTTCCGGAGGCAATTCGGTAATTTCCGCCTCCAGATCGCCACAGACGGCAATGACGCCACTTCCTGTTTCAGCCGCTTTTTCCTCCAGACAACGAACCAGGTCCCCGTCCGTCTTCAGGATCGCCTCACTGATATTGGCGACGATCAGCATTTTCTTGGCCGTGAGGAGATGCAGATCCGACAGGCAGGCAACCCAATCTTCGTTGCGGGGCATTGCGCTGGCCGGAACACCCCTTCCTAACCCTTCTCTGATTCGGTGGTATAAATCCAGAGATTTTCTGGCATCCTTATCACCCACTTTGACGAGCTTTTCCGCTTTTTCGATCCGTTTTTCGATGGTTTCCAAATCGGCCAGAATCAACTCCGTCTGGACGATATCAAGGTCTCGCAGGGGATCGACGGTACCGTCCACGTGGACCACATTAGGGTTCTCAAAGCAGCGGACGATATGTACGACCGCATCCACCTCACGGATGTGTCCCAGAAATTTATTCCCGAGGCCTTCCCCATGACTGGCGCCTTTGACAAGACCCGCGATATCGACCAATTCCACGGCTGTCGGGGTGACTTTCTGTGGCTGGATCAACTTGGCGATATCCGTCAGCCGTGGGTCCGGAACAGGTACCATGCCTATGTTGGGCTCGATGGTGCAGAAGGGATAATTGGCCACTTCCGCGCATGCCGCGGTCAATGCATTAAAGATCGTCGATTTGCCGACGTTGGGCAGACCAATGATTCCGCACTTAAATCCCATGATTAAACCTCTCCTTTGTTTGTTCCGGCACTCGTGTTCTCTTCCTCTTCCCAGCGCCGGAGAGTCGTCAATCCTTGTTTCCGTTTTCTGATATACCCTGCGATGAAAATGACCGTGGCCGCAAACCACAGGGTCGTCGCGCTGGTTACAATGGGGAACCAGGATATGCGCTTTTTCAGATATAAAAGCCAGTTCGCTTCCAGTGCTTCCGGAGAAAGGCCTGTCGCCCTGCGGAGCGCACCTTCGGTGTCGCCATGAACGCTGTAGTCCTGGAGAAAGCGGTGAAAAGCGTCCCGCCCGATACGATTAATTAAAAAGGAGATGAACATGAAACTCTCCGCATAAGCCAATTGCGCCCGTTCGTTTTCGGAGGGGAACGAGGACGTTAATTCCCGCAGCGGGATCAGACTGCCCGTCAGTACGCCTCGTGTCAATACCGCCGTACGGGAAAAATCCCATTCTCTCGCCTGGTACATCGCGAGACCCTCTGCAAGCCATAAAGGCCCCGTTCGTCCCGGTAAAATCTGCTCCAAGGCGATATGGCTGAACTCGTGTGCAAAGGTTTCGACGATGTCTGAATGGCCGGTCTTTATGGAAAATGGGGAGCGCAGGATCATCAGGTTTTGCTCCGGATAGGCAACGCCGGAAGCCCACAGGGGAATTCGCGCTCCCGCGGGTTGGAGCTTCT
The DNA here is from genome assembly GCA_964408155.1 of uncultured Syntrophales bacterium. Lineage (GTDB taxonomy): Bacteria > Desulfobacterota > Syntrophia > Syntrophales > JAAYKM01 > JAAYKM01. The sequence continues at coordinate 13,662 of CAYOYJ010000014.1, read as the reverse complement.
GGAAGGATTCAATGGTGGGGACTATCCATACGATGGTTTTCCCCGGAAAATCATGGCCCGTGTCGCGGATGATCGCTTGACGGATCTTTTCGATTTCTTGAATCAGACGCGCCGCGATTTTTTCATCCTGAGCGGTAAAGGTGAGGATGAAGTGCTCCGTCTGCCTGTTGAAGAAGGTTTCAGCCACGGCGTTTGATGGGAGGATTCCTCCCCAGAGGAGGATCACGGCAGTCAGTAGGAACCGGTGCATCTTGCTAATTCCTGGCTGTTGTATATGCGTAAACTTTGTAGAGCCGAATCCCGTACGTGACGGAAGCAGAGATGCTACGGCCTGTTTTCGGGATAGGGCTGAAGGCTTAAAACGAAACCGTTCAGTTGCGAGCCATGAGATGCTTAATCGCCTTTTCCAGACCGTCCAAGCTCAGTTCAAACATGGGAAATATCTGTTCGATGACGCCGATAGTCCACGTGTAGCGCCATTCCTCTTCCGCCTGCGGATTGAGCCACACCGCGTGACGAAACATCGATGCCAGAAATTTCAGCCGCTCAATGCTGGGGATTGTCTCGCGCTGGTCAAAGTAAATGGCGCCGTTCCTGTGCATGAGCTCCGACGGGGCCATGCTGGCGTCGCCGACGATGATCAGCCGCGTTTCCGGGTCCTTCCGGAGGAACTCGTCCACCGGCTCCGGCTTGTACCGGCGGTGCGGGTCCGACCAGATGTAAGTATAGATCGAGTTGTGGAAGTAGTAAATCTTCAAATCCTTGAACTGAGACCGGGCGTAATTGAAGAGGGTCTGGACAATGCCGATGTACGGTTCCATGGACCAGCCGCCGTTGTCGATCAGCAGGATGATTTTCAGGCGGTCCGTCAGACGCCGGTCGAAGACGATCTCCACATCTCCGGCGTTGCGCATCGTTTCGTAGATCGTTTTATCGACATTGACCACGTCCTTTGGACCATGGGGAACCATCCGGCGGAGGCGCTTGAGGGCTTCCCCCATCTGGGCTTCCGTGATGGGCCCGTCGAGAGAATAATCGCGATAGCGCCGCTCCATGGCGACTTTAATCGCGGATTTGCTCTGGGAAACGCCGCCGATGCGCATACCGCCGGGGTGATAACCCGAATGACCCACCGGGGAGGTGCCGCCGGTGCCGATCCACTTGTTGCCCCCGTGGTGTTCTTCCGTCTGATCCCTGAGGCGATCCATAAAATACTGAAGAAGTGCTTCCGGAGTCATCTTGTTAAGCTTTTTTTCATCAATCCCCAGGGCCGCGGCGATCTCGGCCGGGTTCTTCAGCCATTCCTGAAGGAGCGCCCGGGCCACTTCCGTCAGTTCGACTTCCTGCGGATCCACCAAGGGCACCCCCTTGAAATGATTGGCAAAGACCTGGTCGTAGAGATCGAAGTAACGTTCGCTCTTGACGAGAATCGAGCGGGCGGCGGTGTAAAAATCCTCGATGGAGGTAATCAACCCCAGCCGCATGGCCTTCTGCAGGCGCAGAAAAGACGTAGGAGTGATCGGAATGCCCCGCTCCCTGAGGGTGAAAAAAAATTGGACGAACACGCCTGACTCCTAAAACCTCATGCGATTGAGCGACTGGGACACAACGCTCATGTCGCCGCTTTTCTTGAACAGGACTCCCAGGTAGGGAACGCCCTTCGCCAGCGTCCTGGGTTTGAAATCCGGGTCGGCTTTCAGGGCCCGGATCCAGTTGATCAATTCCCGGGTCGCCGGTTTTTTTTCCACCCCCCGGATGTCCCGCAGGCGGTAGAAGCTTTCGATACAGGCATTCAGGACCTCCGTACTCTGGTCCGGAAAATGAACCGCCAAGATACGACGCATCATTTCCGCGTCCGGAAAGGCGATGTGATGGAAGTTGCACCGCCCCAGGAAGGGGTCCGACAGATCCTTCTTGGCGTTGGAGGTGATGATGATAACCGGCCGGTGCTTGGCTTGGATTGTTTTATCAATTTCAATGATGTCAAACTGCATCTGATCGAGAACGTCCAGCATGTCATCCTGGAAGTCCGTGTCGGCCTTATCGATCTCGTCGATCAAAAGGACTGTTTTCGTATCGGCGGTGAAGGCCTGGCCGATTTTCCCCATCTTGATGTAGGCCTCGATATTGCTGACATCCCGCTTTGAATCGCCGAAGCGGCTGTCGTTTAACCGGGTCAGGGTGTCGTATTGGTAAAGCGCCTCCAGCAGTTTCATGCTCGACTTGACGTTGAGGACCAACAGCGGCATCTTCAGGCTTTCCGCAATGGCATGGGCGAGCATGGTCTTTCCCGTGCCGGGCTCGCCTTTCAGCAGCAGGGGCATTTCGAGGGCTATGGAAATGTTGACAATCCGGGCCAGTTCATCATCGAGGACGTATTTCGCCGCCCCGCTGAACGGGATGTTGGGTTTTTCCTGAAACATGGTAACTCCTTGTATATGTTGAACTATATCTGGTTCTGCAGGATGTTGTTCACGAGAAGGTCTGTGATCAAACGCACAATTAGTCAACGAAGTTTCGTATGCTTCCTGCACGCCTCTGGGTTAGCAAAAAACATCCGGAAAAGCCACTTTTTTATGTAGTTACGACTGACAGAAACAGTCCGGCACGCTTGATGGAAAGGCAGAAGAAAGAAGAAAACCCTTTTCTATGGCGGGTTAGAATAAACGGCGCTCCGTTTCTTCCTTCAACCGGTCGAGACTGTCCGATATCGCAACCGGATAGCTTCCTGTCCCGGTTAAGCGTTGAAGTGACGGGGGCATCTGTTGTAGTTGCTCTGCCGTGCGGCGGGCCAGTTCCGGCAGCGGTTCAGGTTGCCCAAGTCGTTTTCCCCCGGCCATGACTTTTTCGATCAGAGGGGTTCCGTCCTGCCGTTCCGTTTCCAAACCGATGGTATCACCTATCATCCGCTTGTTCCGCACAAGACGGAAAACCTGCTTGCGTCCCGGGTAGGTCGCCTTACCGCTGGACTTCTTCAAGCGTGGTTCTCCGGCATACTCCATCAATTTATAAGCGCATTCGAGGTAGGGGACATCGGCGGAAGTGTCGAGTTTGGTGCCGATGCCGAAGCCGTCGATCGGGGCGCCCTGCGAGAGCAGTTCGGCCACACTGTACTCGTCCAGGTTCCCGCTGGCAAAAATCTGGATTTCCGGGAACCCTTTTTCATCGAGAATGGTCCGAACCTCCCTTGATAGAGTAAGCAGGTCACCGCTGTCGAGGCGGACGGCCCGGACACGGATATTTTTAGGGGACAGCTTGGCTGCCACACGGGCTGCCGTTCTGGCTCCCTCGATGGTGTCATAGGTGTCGATTAAAAGCGTCACATTGTCTGGATTGGCCTCGGCAAACTTCAGAAAGGCCGTTTCTTCATCGGAATGCGCCTCAATGTAGGAGTGGGCCATGGTTCCAAATATGGGGATTCCGTAGAGCAATTCGGCAGGAACCGTGGCGGTACCGATAAACCCGGCCAGGTAGCAGGCCCGGGCGGCCAGAAGTCCTGCCTCGGCGCCGTGGGCTCGACGCAGGCCGAAATCGATCAGGCCGGCCCGTCCCTGAGCCGCCAGCGTACAGCGGGCTGCCTTGGTGGCGATCAGGGTTTCAAAGTGCAGAAAGTTAATTAAACGTGTTTCGATCAACTGGGCCACCGGAAGGGGGGCGGTGATGCGCAGAAGAGGTTCATTGGGGAAAAAGACCGTACCCTCCCGCAGGCCGTGGACGTCGCCATTAAAACGCAGTGCTCGGAGATAATCGATCAGGGCGGAAGAAAATCGTTTGGTTTTCTCCAGATAACGCAATTCCTCTTCCGGGAAAGCCAGGTTTTCCAGAAAGACGAGGCAGGATTCCAACCCTGCGGCAAGAAAAAACGAACGATTCTCCGGCATCTGACGGACATAGAACTCAAACACGGCCTCACCGTGAAGTCCCTCCTCAATATAACCCTGGAGCATCGTAAGCTGATAGAGGTCGGTCAGGAGCGGGCTTTTCAGAATATCCATGATTAATCCTCGACCTCATCCGATTGGGCCATTTTCGTGCCGTGGGCGGTCATATCCGCGAGAGCCCGGTGACCGTCACCGGAATTGACGTTTACGGCATAGACCGCATCCGTAAGAACCACAACGGCATAACCCGCTTTGCGTAAATCCAGGACCGTGTTCAGAACACAGTAGTCGGTAGCCAGTCCGCCGACCCAAACCCGTTTTGTATTCGATTGCTCAAGCCATGTCTGAAGTGTCAGCCCCGCATCGTTTTTCGCGTGAAAAGCCGAGTACTCCTCGCTGGTTTTATCTGTCGCCTTGGAGAAGATGACCGCTGCCGCCGGAATGATTAATTCGGGCGAAAAGGCCGCGTCGGCCGTGCCGGCGACGCCGTGGGCCGGCCAGGGCCCGCCCTGTTCCTGAAAGGAGGTGTGATCGGGAGGATGCCAGTCTCGCGAGAAGGCAACGGGAAGAGCCTTCCGCTCAAAGAACCGGATCATCCGGTTGATGGGTGCGATAATACGATTGCTGCCGGCAATACCGAGTTTTCCTCCCGGGAGAAAGCAGTTCTGCATATCCACGGCCAACAGGGTGTCACCCGCCTGCAAACGATATCTCTCTCCCATGCCAACCTCCTCAAAATGTGTGTGCTATGCAAAACATCTTAAAGGGAAAACCGTCGTGATTTCAAGAGGAATATTAATCACCACCCCATGGTCTTTCGTCAGGGCGACCGGGCTATGCGGTCCCCTTGTGTTCTGCGTTCGTGTGAATGGTTTCCTGAAGCAGCCGGCTGATGAGGTCCGGGAAAATCGCCTTTTCTTTCTGCCAGTGATAAACCAACAGATCGACGTTCATTTTACTCAGGCGGCTCCAGACGTCGTCTTCCGGAGGCGCGGGCACGGCCAGAAAAAGCCGGGTTCGGTGAGGGATATTCAGACTCTGGAGTAAAAGCTGGGTTACGCCCTCTTGAAGACTTATCGGCAGGGTATTCGTTTTGATGTGAAAAATGGCGTGAATCCGGTCCTGGTTATCGACCACGAACAGATCGCGGAAAGGGTCGTTTCCGACCCGGAAGCCTGCGGTCTTTAAGGTATGGTAAAGATCCCGGATAACGATCTCCTGATCGCACAAACCCGCCATGTCCCGAAAAAAATCACCTTGTCGGTTTCCCGTCCATTCCTCGCGAAAGGAAACTTCCGCGAAAGACAGCGTGGTTTGGGGTGAAGCGGCATTGGCTCCCGCTTTGATGTGTCCGATTTTATGCACGAAGTGCGCGAGCTGGCGGGGGAATCGCTCCGATTTTAAAAGCCCGATTACCGCCACAACGGTTTCCTGATCACCGTCATCCATCAACGCCCAGACGCCGCGATAATGATTGTCGAAAAGCGACTTCCCGATGCCTTTCCGCCCACCGCCGATCTTACCCCGGTGGACAACATAAATCTGGCCCCGCCGATCCCGGGCAAAGGCCCCGCCCATGCGCCGGTCAATGCCGCAGACGGGGAAATTAATCTCGCATGAGGCTGCCAGAAGACTCTTGGGAAGGGGCCTGCTTAGGCCGAAGGCATGATTATAGGACAGGGTTTTCCCCTTTTCAGGGGCCATCCAGATGCCGAGATTATCCGACCAGAGGACCTGCGAAGCGCTGCTGGCGCCGAGATGTCCCAGGCGGACCGGAATCTTTTCGCACATGTTTGTTTTCAATCTCCGGAAAAAAAGATTCCGGTATTGACGGATGGGGGCTGCATCGGTGATGATTTTAAGAAACATCGTGAAGTCACCTCAATCCAATCTCTTGCGGAAAAAACCCACAGCCCCGGAAAAGACGACAATGCCGAGCACAGACAAGGCCGAATACTGAGGCCAGAGTACGTCCAATCCCACGCCTTTAAGGAAGATACCGCGAATAATAACCAGGAAATACCGCATCGGGTTCAGATAAGTCAGCCATTGCACGAATTCGGGCATGTTGGCAATAGGAAAAACGAAGCCGCTCAACATAAAAAAAGGGAGGAGGAAAAAGAAGGTCGTCATCACTGCCTGCTGCTGGGTGGAGGAAACGGCGGAGATGAAGAGCCCGATGCCCAAGGTGCTGAGCAGAAACAGACAAGAGGCGGCGAGCAGAGCGGTAATACTCCCTTTCAGGGGGATCTGAAACCATAAAACGGCAAAAATGGTGACGACGGCCATCTGGGCTAAAGAGATGAGGATATAAGGAATGGTTTTACCCACGATGAATTCGAAAGGCGTCAGCGGCGTCACGATAAGCTGCTCCAGGGTTCCCGTTTCCTTTTCCCTGATAATGGCGATGGATGTCAGCAGCAGGGAAATGACCATGATAATCACGGCAACGATACCGGGAACAAAAAAATACTGGCTGTCCAGGTTCGGGTTGTACCAGGTCCGGATCCGGGGATCGATCCGGCCGTACCGGACGGCATGAGGGTGGAGTTCCTCCAGCAGGCCGTTGTTAATCTGCTGCAAAACCGCGACTGCATAGGAAACCCGGATGGAGGCCATGTTGCTCATACTGCCGTCCGCGATCAACAGAACCGCGGCGCTTTTTCCCTGGTTGATTCTTTCGCTCAGATCCGGTCCGATTTTGAGCACCAGATCGACTTCTCCACGGATCATCAGGGGTTCGATATCTTGGTCGTGATGGAGAACCCGGGTTATGCCGAAGATGCCGTTTCCCTGAAAGGTTTCAACGATCAGGCGGCTTTCCCGGGTTCGTGCTTCATCCAGAACGGCCATGCGGATATGCCGGATGTCGTAGTTGACGACATAGCCGAAGATCAGAATCTGAATCAGGGGCGCGACGATAAGAATAGGCCGGATCTTTTTGTCCCGGAAGAGTTGAATAAATTCCTTGCGGACGAGTTCACGAATACGAATCCGGTCAATCTTCAAATCAGAGCCCTTCCTTTCTCAACTGGAGCCAGTTGGCCGTCAGAAGGGTCAGGAACATGACGGTCAGGACGGCAAAGGAGACCCAGAGCTGCAAAAAATTCATATTTTTCAGATAAATACCCGTTAAGATATTAATGTAGTAGGTGGCCGGAACGAGATAGGTCAGGCCTTGCAGGATCGCCGGCATGTTGGAGACGGGAAAGACGAAATTGGACAATAAAAGCGACGGCAAATAGGTGATAAGGAGTGCGATCTGGTTGGCAACCAGTTGCGATTTTGTCAAGATTGAAATCAGAAGCCCCAGGGTCAACGCGACGGCCAGGTACAAAGACGATGCCGCCATCATGAGCCAGAAACTTGATTTCATGACGATGCCAAACAGAATCTGGGCCATGAGAATGGCCGCCAGGACATCCGTCAGACCGATCAGAAAATAGGGGATGGCCTTCCCCAGAAGAAATTCCCCGGCGGAAAGAGGGAGGGCGCGGATCGTCTCCATGGTTCCGTTTTCGTATTCCCGGGCGATGACCAGCGAGGTCAGCATGGCGCCGACAATCATAATGATGACCGCGATGATGCCTGGGATGATGAAATTCCGGCTCTCGAGGTCTTCGTTGAACCAGATGCGGATACGTCCCTCAACAGGCTGTGCGAGGGAGCTTTTCCCCTGCCGATTCAGGAATACGCCAAGCCTTTCCTGATTATACCGATCGAAAAAGGCCGTGACGTAGGCCCGGGCCATGTTCGAGAAATTCGGATCGCTGCCGTCCAGCAGCAACTGGATGGCAGCTTCCCGCTCATGTTTGATCCCCGCTGTTAATCCCGCGGGGATAATCACCGCCAGGGTGGCATCACCCCGATCCAAGGCCTCTCCCGCAACTTCCATGTCCGGCAGAATAGTTCGAACCGTGAAATAAGCAGACGCATCCAGTCGGTGAATAATATCGCGGGTCAGTGCGGTTCGGTCGTAATCGATGACGACCGTGGCAATCCGATCCACATCAAGACTAAGTGCGTATCCGAACAACAGGATCAAAAGGAGCGGAATGGCGAAGGCCAGATAAAGACTCCGGAAATCCCTGACCAGATGACAAAATTCCTTGCGCGCGACAGCCTGGATCCTTCGCCGATTCAATTTTCTTACCCGAAGATTGTCGTTGAAATACGCCCCGTCGGTGTGGTTGCCGGAGGGGCGCTCAAATCAAGGTTGGTGTTTCGTCCTGATGAAGCGAAAAGAAGGTCCTTATTTTTTTACAGAACCGGCTGCGTTTTCCGCTTGCTTGGTCTTGGGGCGCGTTTTGCCGTGGGTGCCCCGCCAGATTTTACCACGTTTCGAACGTTGATCCCCTTTTCCCATGCTGCTTCCTCCTTGATAATATGATTGACTTTTTTGGGAAACGCATTACATTGACCCCAATCGTTTCCTCAAGTTCATCGCATCTTTTGCCGATGATATGAGGCATATCTATCAAAGAATAGGCCGGATGGAAAGCCGAAAGATCAACATGATCGTCAAAGGACGTAAAGGTATTGATCAAGTCGCTTGTCTTTAATCGCGGCCTCTGGGGGTTGTCTTGCAGTCCTGTCTGTCGGTGTTGGGAAGGTTTTATTTGCGGGGGGAAACGTGGTAAAAGCATTGCCCGTCAATAAACTGAAAATCGGCATGTTTGTCCTGATGCCTGTGTCATGGACGGACCATCCCTTCTTAAAAAGTCAATTTCTTTTAACTTCCGAGGACCAGATCAAAAAAATTATCGGGGCGGGTATGAAGGAAGTACGGGTGGACTTCAGCCAGAGCCGCGTGGCCGATGAGGAGCCGGAACCCGCACCGGTCGTACCGGAGCGACCGAAGCAAGCGATCGTGCCGGAAGGATTACGGGAAAGCATTTTCGACAAGGCGCTGCCCCCCCTGACGAAGGCAAAACAGGTTCATGAATATTCGGGTGAAATGATCAAGAATCTTCTGGACAATCCCTCGGCGGAAAATATTCGTGACACGAAGCGCGCGGTTAACGATGTGGTCGATCTCATCCTGGACGATATGGAAACCAGTCAGCACCTGATGATGATCACGGACCACGATTACTACACCTACACCCATTCCGTGCATGTCGGTGTCCTTTCCGTTTGCTTTGCACGTAATCTTTTCCGGCGCTCCAACGCCCACGATCTCCACGAACTGGGGGCGGGTTTTTTCCTCCATGATCTGGGGAAGGTCCGGATCGACCAGGGAATAATCAATAAGCCGGGCAAATTGACGGACGAGGAAATGGGGGAGATGAAAAGACACCCCAACCTGGGATTTAAAATCCTGCAGGAAACCAAACAGATGACCGAGGAGTCGAAAATCATCGTTCTGCAGCATCATGAGCGCTTCGACGGCACCGGCTACCCCAAGGGTATCCGGGGAGATGATCTGCATGTTTACGGGAAGATCTGTGCCATCGCCGATGTCTACGATGCCCTGACGACGGATCGTCCATACCGGAAGAAAATGCAACCCTTTGAAGGGCTGAAAATCATGAAGGAGCAGATGATCCACCATTTCCAGCAGGATATGTTTGAACAATTCGTCCTCATGATTGCGGGCCGGAAGAATTAATTCCGCCGAATTGTCCCCAACAGAAAGTTTTCATTAACAAACCCTTACTTTTCTTCTCTTTTTCCCATTTATCCCATTTTGACAAACTATTACCCATTATTTTCCTCTAAAGTTATTTGTCGATAATACCGACAATATGATCAATGCGGAATAAGGGAGCATTGGGCTTATTTCTGTTTGAGCACGCAAAGGTAAAAGGAGGAAAAACCATGTCAAAATACTTTTTGGTTCACCAGAGCTAAGCGGGAGACGGATTATGGCAAGAATAGTGACGGCGAAGGAAGTAGCGGAATATCTGCGCTTGAATCAAAATACGATCATTAATCTGGCCGTTAAGGGCGATTTGCCGGGATTTAAGATCGGGAAATCCTGGCGCTTCGATATGGATGAAATTATTGCAACGATTGAAGAATCGAAGGAAAAATCGCGGAACAGCCATCCGTTAACGAAAACCGATGAAAACGATTAGGCACGGGGGGCCAGAACAAATTCTTCTTAAGGACGAGGTGCGCGTATGAAAAAAATGAAATTGAGTGTCAAGTTGATCGGCAGTTTCTGTCTTGTCTCCCTGATGTTACTCGTTGGGGGATTCATCGGCGTTTCCAACATCATGTATCTGAATAAAAACATCATCACACTTCATACCGTCAACACCAAACCCCTGGTGGCGATGGGCGACATATCCGAGTTATGGCAGGAATTGCGCGCAGAACTTCGTAACGCCTATATTCAGAAATTTGTATACGGCAAGGATATTGCCCGCGAGCTGGAAAAAATCAGCGCCATCAATGAACGGGGAAAGAAGGACTTGGCCGAGGTCGGCGCGACGTTAACGGAGGGAGAAATCAAAAAGGAATACGATTACCTGATCAGTCTGTTCATGCGTCAGAATCCCAACCTGGAAAAACTCATTAAGATGATCAGCGATAACATGAAAGACGAAGCCGTGGCTTTTATGGAAGGAGAGATGACAACGGTGGAAAACCAGATCAGCGATTCGTTTCATAAAATCATAACCATGGAGGTTCAGCAGGCCGACGGCACCATGCAGGCCAGCACCTCACGTGCCAACTGGGCCACTTGGTTTGCCTCGATTTCAACTGTTATCGCATTTATCGCTGCGGTTTTGTTTGGCGTATTCATGAGCATGATCATTACCCGCCCCATCGCCCGGGTGATCGAGGGATTAAATGAGGGGGCGGAGCAGGTCACCGCCGTCGCCTCGCAGGTGGCGACATCGAGCCAGCACATGGCGGACGGCAGCTCCAATCAGGCGTCGGCGATTGAAGAGACCTCGTCTTCCCTGGAAGAAATGTCGTCCATGACCCGTCAGAATGCCGATAACGCGCAACTGGCCAACGACATGATGACGAAGGAAGCGGCTGCCAACTTCCAGTTGATTGGGGAGCGGATGGGGACGATGGAAAAAGCCATGCAGGCCTCCGTCGGGGCCAGCGAGGAAACGGCCAAGGTCATCAAAACGATTGACGAAATTGCCTTCCAGACCAATTTGCTGGCTTTGAATGCCGCCGTGGAAGCGGCCCGGGCGGGCGAGGCCGGCGCCGGGTTCGCCGTTGTCGCCGATGAAGTCCGAAATCTCGCCATGCGTGCGACGGAGGCGGCGAAAAACACCCAGGATCTGATTACCAATTCGACCGGTCGGATCAGGGAAGCGACCTCTTTATACGGTCAGGTATCCGAAGCGATGGGTAAAAACGGCGAAATTGTACAAAAGGTGACGGAACTGATCGGAGAAATCGCGGCGGCGTCCCGTGAGCAGGCCCAAGGTATCAGCCAAGTCAATTCTGCGGTCGTGGAGATGGACAAGGTGGCCCAGCAGACGGCGGCGTCGGCCGAGGAATCGGCGAGTGCCGCGGAAGAGTTGAACGCCCAGGCCGAGCAGATGAAGAGTTATGTCGTTGATCTGATCATGCTGATCGGCGGTGGGGAGCAGGGCGGCGCAACGGGGCCGGTGAGACGCCAAGCATTGATCCGAAAGGTCCAGGCGCGCAGCAAGTCGTTGAAGTCGAAGAGCCTGGTTAAACACCAATCGCACGTGGGAATATCCTCCGGTAGGGATCAAGTCGTCAGGCCGGATCAGATTATCCCTTTGGAGGACGGCGATTTCAAGGATTTTTAAGAACCGCCGGCGGGGGAGCAGGTCATTTGCAGGTAAGTCAAAACGAGTTCATTGATTCTTTCATGCTATAGGGGCTGATATGCTTACACCGCAGGAATTGATTGACAGGGTTAACGGATCGGACATCGCGTCTATTCGAGGAATATTGAACAAAATTATCGAGGTTGCGCTTGATCCGAATTCCAATGCCATCGATTTGAAAAACCTGATCGAAACCGATCCGCCCTTGGCGGCAAAGATCCTGCGGCGGGCAAACTCGGTCTACTATGGGATGCCGCGAAAAGTAGCCGACATCCTGGAATCGATCATGTTCATCGGTTTCGAATCGGTCAAGGAATTGGCAATCAGCCAGGCCGTGGTCGATCTGTTCCAGAACGGCGCCGGCGGTTCGGGACGCTATTCCCGGAAGGCCCTTTGGGTGCATTCGGTGGCCGTGGCCAGTTGTGGAAAACTCATCGCCAGAAGAGAGTTGGGTAAAAACGGTAACGAGATTTACACGGCGGGGCTGCTTCACGATATCGGCCTGATCGTAATCGATCAGTTTCTGCACAATGATTTTCTTAACATGATCAAAGCGATGGAACATCAAAATCATCCCATCTGGCAGGCGGAAGAAGAGGTCTTCCGTTTCTGCCATGACGAGATCGGCGGATTGTTGCTTAAGGAGTGGAATTTTCCCGATAGCATCAGTTGCGCGGTCCGTGATGCCGAAAGGCCCAAGCAGGATCAGTTGGACCGGCACGAAGCGACGACTCTGCTTCATATAGCACACTTTTGCTGCCGGGAAAGAAAACTGGGTTATATTGAACCAATGCCCCGGGGCGACGAATTATATCAGTTTTGTCTTGTGAAATTCGGCATTGAGGAACGGGCAATGGATTTCATCATGGACGATGTGGAAGAGCAGATTCGCCAGATGGTGGAGCATGGCTGGTTCTAAACAGAGAAAAAAACCGGAAGGGCGGGCCTCCAGCCACGAACCGGAGAAGAAGCTCCGTGATATGGAGATTCAGATTCGCCATATCGAAAACGAAAACCGGTTGTCCAAGAGCGAATCACGCACGGCTACCCTCAAATATATCGAAATCATGGAGGAGCTGCGGCGGAAAAATGAATCTCTCGAGGCATTGAAAAATGAGCTGGAGGAGCGGGTTAAAGTCCGCACAGCTTCCCTGGAGGCTTCCAATAAGGCTCTCATGGAAGAAATTGAGAAAAATCGCGTCATCCAGCATGAATTAAGGGAAAAGGATAAAAAACTCCTGTACGCCCAGAAAATGGAGGCCGTCGGCACCCTGGCAGGAGGAATTGCTCATGATTTTAATAACTTATTGATGTGTGTCCAAGGAAACATTTCGCTTGTGCTTCTGGGAATGGATTCGACACATATGCATTACGACAAAATCAGGAATATAGAAGAGCAGGTGAAAAGCGGCGTTTCCCTGACCCGTCAACTCCTGAATTTTGCCGTTCAGCGGGAACAGGCATTATCTCCCATCGACCTCAATGAAATCATTTCCAAAACTGCGGCCATGTTCGCCAGAACGCGCAAGGAAATCGCCATTGAAATGCATTTCGATGACGATATAGGCTTGGTCAACGCGGATAAGGGACAGGTCGAACAAGTCCTCCTCAATCTTTATGTGAACGCTTCTCAGGCGATGCCCGGCGGCGGCCAAATGACCTTAAAGACGGAAAGTATCTTCCTTTCAGCGGAGGATGCCCGTCTGCTCTTTGTGGAGGGGGGGCCTTACGTTAAGGTGTCCGTCGTGGATACGGGGGTGGGTATGGATGAAAAGACCAGGGAGCGGATTTTCGATCCGTTCTTTACGACCAAGAAAATGGGACGCGGGTATGGGTTGGGTTTGGCGTCGGTTTACGCCATCGTCAAGGGACACCACGGTTTTGTTGATGTGCAAAGTCAGAAAGGTAAGGGTTCGACTTTTCTCTTTTACCTGCCGAAAAGCACTGCAGTTTATCAAGAGCACGAACCATCGGTCAAGGAAGCGATCCTGAAAGGACGAGAAACCGTT
>CAYOYJ010000013.1:0-26628 GCA_964408155.1 uncultured Syntrophales bacterium | reverse complement strand
GTCGCCCAGACCAAACCGCGTCGTGGCGTTTTGAATCAAAATAGCCGGCGCATCACCCGCCTCTTCCGAGGGAATCCCAGACAGGGGATTCATGGACGATCCCGGTGCATGCAGGGACGACCCTTGGGCAAAATGTTTCCGGATAGCCTTCATGCCTTTTCCGGACACAATGGAATAGGAAACCATCATGACAAAGAAGACGACCAGGATCAGGGCAAAGGAACAATAAACCGTGTGCCAGTGTTCAACACGACTGCCGACACTTTGGTTGGTATAAGGCATTTTCGGCCTCAAAACGCCACCCCCCTTTCCCGCGGCGCGACAAAGGACAGCAGCTTCTGCTTGACCATCCGGGGATGATCCCCCGACTGCATGGCCAGGGTCCCGTTCATCATCAGATATTTTATAAAGAGTTCATGACTGCTCTGGGTCTTCAATTTCCCGGCAACTGGCAGGAAGATGAGGTTGGCCAGAATCACCCCGTAAAACGTTGTAATCAGGGCCAACGACATGGAAGGTCCAATAGATGCGGGATCGCTCATCTGCATGAGCATTTTAACCAGTCCGATCAGGGTCCCCATAAGTCCCATGGCCGGCGCAAAGTTTCCCATCGTTGTAAAGATCTCCGCACCGATGCGATGCCTTTCCGCAACCGACTGAATCTCTGTCTCCAGAATGATTTCCACATCCGTCGGATCGACACCGTCCAGTACCAAACCGACCGCCTTCGACAGAAACGGATCCTTGATTTTCGCCTCCATCCGTTCCAGGGCCAGCAGTCCTTCCCGTCGGGAGATACCGGACATTTCGACAAAAAGGTTGATCAAATCCTGGACTTCCGTCTCCCGCTTGAAAAAGATGTTTCTCGCCGCCGGAATCACCTTGAAGACCGTCGAAAGGGGGTAGTTGATCAACACCGCACCGAAGGTGCCCCCCAGGACAATCATCAGGGAAGGAATGTCAAAAAACCAGGACAGCCCTCCGCCCCAACCCATGGCAACAAGAACCAGACTGAATCCGCCGATAATTCCGACAATGGTCGCGATATCCACACATACCCCCGGGGCCGGATGGACCCCTCTCAGAGTTCAATACAGCCATTTTTAAGCAAGGACCATACCACGGGAGGAAATATGCCCGCCAAAGTATCCGGGCCGTTTTTACCGTCCAAACCGGGCGTGATTAGGCTCATTTTATGCGGAGAAACCGTTTCGCAAAAGCAAGGAAGAAAAGAAAATAGAACAATTTTGAGTTAACCCATACTGAACGAACACCCTGAAGGTCAATTATTTGACAGAGGCGCTCCCCATCCCCCAGGGAACGAGGAGCGCCTCGAAAGGAGGAGCTGGTTTAGCGCTTGATATCCATCAGGACACTGAGGAGCGTATCCGCCGTCGTAATGACCTTGGCGCTGGCCTGATAGGCACGCTGGGCGCTGATCATGTTGATGAATTCCTTGGCCACATCGGTATTGGAAATTTCCAGGGAGTTGGACATGGTTTGCCCCAGACCGCCGGACCCGGGACGGTTACGGAGGGCCTCTCCCGACCGGACGGTTTCAATGAAATAGTTCCCTGATTTCTGCAAACCCGACAAGTCGGGGAATGTCGCCAGCAGCACCTGTCCCAGGGCCGCGCTCTGACCGTTGGTGAAGAACCCGTTGACAATCCCGTCCTTGTCAACGGAAAGGGACTTCAGGACGCCGGAACTGTACCCGTCGTCGCTTAAAGACTTGACCACGGAGGAACTGGCATAGCCTGTAATCGTCGGCGCGTCATCGCCCACGACATTCCAGGTGAGCTGATTCCCCGTGCCGATCGTGGCGCCGTTGCTCAATGCGCCGAAGGCCATGCTGACATCGCTGGCCGCAGGGGTTACCGTGTTATCCAGCGTGAAGGTAATCGTGCTGCCGTCGACAAAGCCCGCCCCCAGATCGAAGGTGATATCGGGGCCGCCTTTACCATCCAAATCGACGGACAGAGTCGTCGCCGTCTGCTCAATGACCATGTTGGCGTAACCGCCGTTGGACGTCTGGTTCCAGCTCGTGGCGCCGCGGGTGAGGACGATGTTACCCGTCGTATCCTTGTAGATCTGGCCGGGCCGGTTGATCGTCGATGTCGTGATGGCGCCGCCGCCAGCCACGGTCGGCCCGCTGCCGAAGGCGCCCGTGTAAAACGATTCCAGATTCCCGTTGGCGTCAAATATGACGCCATGCGCAGAGTTGGTGCCGGCATTGGTCCCATCCAGGGTTGTACCAAATCCCCATGCGCCGGTCTCCTCGGTCCGCATGAAGTTGACGGCCAGACTATGGGCCTGCCCCAGAGAGTCAAAAACGGTCTGGGTCACATTAAATCGCTCTCCTGCCTTCGCGGCGTCATTCAAGTTGGCGCCGACGCCGACTGTCGTCGAAGCCCGGGGGGCGGACTGCATATTCTGCAGCCGAATACCCGTCTCCACCTCTTCCTGACCGGCAATGTAGAGGTTGTACCCCTGTACCCGGTAACCGGTCATATCGACGAGATAACCCTCATTATCCACATGGAATGCACCGGCCCGGGTGAAATACTGGGCGCCTTCCGTATCCCTGAGGATGAAAAATCCTTCCCCGTCAATGGCCAGATCCGTCGCGTTTCCCGTCGACTCGAAAGACCCCTGGCCGAACTGGGTCGCTACGGCGGCAATTGCAACGCCCTGGCCGACCTGCATGGTCCCGCTTGAGCCGCCGGAGAGACTCTGATTGAGCATGCTGGCAAAATAGGTGTTCCCGGCCTTAAAACCCAGGGTATTGGAATTGGCCAGGTTGTTGCCGATGACGTCCATCTGTTTTGAACTGGCCGTTAATCCCGTTGTTCCGATCCAAAGTGCACTCGACATGATAAACCTCCCGTCAGTTGTTAATCTTAAATGTCTTTCTGTTTATAAAAATTGTTCTATCCATTCTTGACGGAAACGATATTGCTGAAGGCGACCTCCTGCCCGTTAACCGTCAGATAAATGGCGTTATCCCTGTACTGAACCGCTGTAACTTTTCCTGTTGCCATACCGGTCACCTTCACGGCAGCTCCGTTCGCATCCACAGCAGTGACCTTGTAGGAATACAGACCGTTGCTGTTGCTCCCTTTACTCCAGGTCATATTCTGTTGACCGGCGGCCTGCTTGCCTGCGTCGATACGATCGACTTCCCGACCCGATACATCCAGAATACTGATGGACACTTGGGCTGCGTCTCCGGCTAGACTGTAGCTGAAGCCGGCGGTATCACCCTCCACCTGGAACTGGTTGCCCTGCCCCACCGTCACTTCCTTACCCAGGAGGTTGACCGCCTCCGTGCTGATCATCGTTTTCTGGTAAAGTCCGAGGTTTGTCAGTTGCGTATTCATGTTGGTCAACTGCTCAAGACTGGAAAACTGGGCCAGCTGGGCCGCAAATTCCGTCCCGTCCATGGGGTTCAGGGGATCCTGATTCTTCAGTTGCGCCACCAGCATTTTCAGGAAATCATCTTTCCCCAGGCTTGTGGTTTTCGATGTGACGCTGCTGAGCTGACTTGCCAACGGGGTATTGTTGGTTGTGTTCGTGACGTTCGCCATGGTGCTCACCTTCCTTTATATCTTGATCAGACAAAGATACTGATCATACCGGTCCCATAATCCCGCCGGGGAACTAGTTTCTCAACTTCCGGAGTCGACATGTTGTTGCTGCCGGTCGATCCGTTGCCGTGGCCGGGCTGTTGCCCCGCACCGTCCTGCCGGAGGGAATGGCCACCCAAATTGAAACCCAAATTGTCCCGCTTCAACAAAACGGACATCTGATCGATCTGAAAACCCTGATTGCTGAGGGCGTTTTTAAGCTGGTCGGCGTTGGCCTGGAGGATCTGTTGCACATCGGCATGGTTCGCCGTCAGGACCAGGTCCACCCGGTTGTTGCGGACAAAGACTTCCATGTTGATCGTCCCCAGGTTCGGCGGCTGCAGGGTCATCTGCACCTTCCCGGCACCATTTTCCAGAATCTTGCCGGCCTCACTGATTACCCGATCCATGGGGATAAACACGCCCTTCGGGGCGGTTCCGGATTCGGGGGCCAACTGGGGGGATGTCGCCCCGGCAAAGGGGACCCAATGCGTGCTTTCCTTGCCCGATACAATGGGTGCGTTTTTCGCCTTCTCTTCCCCTTGCAGGACCATGTCGTCAACCGTCCCGGTGCTTTTGGCGGCGGTCATTGGGTCCTGCTCGACCGACGCCACACTTTGGGGAATCCCCTTTCCGGAAGACTCCCCGTCGGCGACGGGCGCCCCCGTGGACGGGATGTTCCGCGCCTCCCGTTCTCCGGTGTTTTTTACCAGTATTTCATGACGGAAAGGATTGACCGTCAGGTCTCCATCGCCATCCGGGCTCGCCGCATCGGCGGCCGGGGTTGCCGGCGTTACCTGATCTTTTTTCTGTAATGTCGAAGCGGCCACCGCCAACGCTCCCTGCGGAGAAGCGGCCGAGGCTTGCGTATTTAACCGGACCAACTGGAAGGTCAAGCCTTCCTTATCCAAGCTCACGACGGTATTTGTCATAGCAAACGGTTGGCCCGGAACAGTCGCATCAACCCCCTCGGCAGGAAGCAAAACAACGGTCGTATCCTCCATCCCGTTCATGGGGAAATGAGGCCGGCCGTTTTTGTTGATCACAAAATCTTTCAACAACTCCTGCGGCAGGGTCAGCAGGAGTTGTTGGTCCTGATCTTTCCCCCCGCTGGAACCGTTTGCGCCATGATACAGCAACTGATTGATAACTTCTTTGCCCTTTTCAGCGCCCAACCGTACCTTCGCAAACACTTCTCCCTGACCGCCGTCACCCTCAACCGCCGTTTGCGTAGACGCTTCGGCGCCGGCCTGGTTTTGCAGGGCCGAGATAATTGCCGACAGGTATGCGGACAAGGCAGCCGCGGCTTCTTCCGTCCGGGTCGGATCGGCCGTATTCTTTCCCGTGCTTTCGCCGGCCTGTAATGCCTGAAACAGCGCTTGAAGGTCAACTCCCACGGCGATAACATCTTCTTCCTGTCCCGAAAAGCCGTCCTTCATTTTCAACATGCCGAGCGGCATGTGCTGCTTCATATTGAGACCCCATCCGGCGGCCATATCTTTCATCTGCGTGGCCTTCGGATCGATTGCAGTTAACACCGCGTCCTGCCCCTGGGAGGCCTTATTCACCAGCTTGGTAAAAATCACGGCAAACGGCAGAAGTTTCGCACCCTGAACCGACGTATCCGCATGAAGGCGCTGCATATTCCCTTTTCCCGCTCCGTCGAACAGGTCGGCGACATTCATTTTCCCGGTATTTTGTGGGGCGATCCGAATCATCTTCGTCTCCATGATTTATTCTTTGAACAGGGAACAGCAAGAGCCATGCCATGAGGGAATAACAAATATATGTTTATATATATCACCATGTTGCGTTATTCGGATCTTCTCAAAAAACCCTTGCCGGGAAAAATATTCCCCCTTCGACCAAGGCAAAACTCAGCGGCAAGGCCCTCCGGGGAGGAAAGATATGCCGACATGGCACAAGGGTCATTCTTTGTGACAGCGATCAACAAAAACAGCGGCATCAAGGTGAGGGACTATATCTCCCACCTCTTCAAAAAAGAGAATTTAAATGTGAAATGTGGTATAGATGAGCCGACAAGCATAAAATTTGCATATGGATTGTTGCTCCATATATAAAGGCAAGGAGGACAAAGGGCGGGTGAATCAAAAGGATATGATCAAGGTCATGATTGTCGGCGCCGGTGAACTGGGGACGTATTTATTTGATACGATCGTTGATGAATCCGGGATGATCCTTTCAGGGATTGTCGATGTGAACGGCGAGTTTTCCAGTGTTGATTTAGCCGGCACACGGAACATTCCCATTTTTGCAAGCCTCTCCGAGGCCATGCGGACTATGCCCGAAATCATTTTCCATCTTCCCGAAAGTGGAATCAGCCCTTCTGAGCTCCTGGCTCTGAAACCTTCCCACGCTGAAATTATCGAATACCAGGGAATTCGCTTCTTTCTCAATATGATTCGACATAGTCGTATTCAGACCATCCGCCAAGTACGCCGGCAAACCGGAGAGGTTTCGGGAGACCTGACCGCAGCCATCGATGCGAAACCTTCCGATCCATCCGATTCGGCCTGCCGTGCTTTTAACAGTACCGTTTCCCATAAAAAGAGAGGCGTGCACAACATTCTGTGCATCGATCAGAACCGCGACTTTCTGGAGACCTTGACGGCCCTGCTCACCACCGCCGGGTATCGCATCACCTGCACACTATCCGGCAAGGAAGGATTGGACGATGCGTTTCATACCGCACCCGATCTTATCATCCTTGACCTCGCGATATCCGATATCGGCTATTTTGAAATGTTTTCCGCCTTGAGAAACAATCCCCAAACGGCGGATGTCCCGATCATCATCCTGACGGAGAAGGACGTCTCAATGGGAGAACGGCTCAGTCTGGTCGGACAAATTGAAGAACTGATCCACAAGAATTATTGCACCAACGAAGAACTGCTGGAACATATCCGTAATCTTGAAAAACCGCATCCGGTAAGAGTCGGCCTTCTGGATACGCAAAGCGGGCTGTTTGACCGGTCCTATTTTCAGATCAGACTGGCCCAGGAGATTTGCCGTGCCGACCGTCACCAGATCGTTTTCTCGATTCTGATGGCGGATATCGACCATTTCGATGAATTTGCCCGGATCAACGGCACGCAAAACTGCGATATCTGTATTAAAAGTATCGCCGATTTCCTGCGTGAAACCACCCGCGGTTCGGACATCCTGGTCCGATACGGCAGCGACGAATTTGCGATCCTTTTAACCGATGCAACGGAAGAAGTTTCCTTTATTGTCGCCCGGAGACTCCTCGCATTCATTGAAAATTACCAGTTCGCCGGGGTGGAACAACTCGAACATGGGAATTTGACCGCGAGTATTGCGGTCGTTCATTACGATCGCATTGCTCCCTGCATACCTGAAAAAATGATTTCCCAGGCGCAGCAACTCATCCGTGAAGCAAAAAAAGACGGTGGACGCAAAATTAAAGCATACGGACATACCGATCCTCTGGCAATCGACACGCCGGTTGATGCCGAAGCCGTTTAAAGGAAAAACCATTAAGAAAATGTCCGCTGAAACGGGGCTATCCTCCTTGACACCGTTCTTTTTTTCTCTTATAGTCTGCGTTGGAAGTTTATATCCTTTAGAAACATCTATCACGTTGATTTTGCGGGGGAAAATGCGATCGATTCTTCAAACCCATTACGGAATAAACTGACGCAATGAACGATCTCCGATACCGCCTCATATTCCAGGGTTTTGCCGCCGGCACGTCTATCAAGAAAGTCGCCTATTCTCTGCAAAAAGAAATCGGTCTCACGGTCGATGAAATCCGTCCCCTTTTGACCAGCGCACCCCGGGTCGTCCGGAATTTCGACACCCAAAGCCGAGCCGAGGCGGCGCAGCGCACCATGGCCCAGATGGGCTGCCTTGCCGTAATTGAACCGGTCGTACAATACGCCGATACACCTTATGCCATATCGCAGAAACATGACCGCCGCATCCGCGGCGAACTCAGCAAGGTGCTGCGCAGCCGGAGCAGCATGTCCATTCTGGTGTTTCACGTGGGCGCCGGATCATCGCTCCCGGTTTATCCCTCCATGCTGGGGAATATTGAAGATCGGTTGGGGGAAATCTTTCGAGAAAGCGATACCTTGATCGGTATCGATGATCATCGCTTTATTGTCCTCGGGTTTGCAACCGACCGGCATGGCGTAGGCCCCATTCAGCAGAAGGCAATCCGCGGCCTTAAGAAGATGCTGGGTGAGGATGTAGACGTCACCTGTGGATATGCCGTATTTCCGGAGGAGGGTCAAACACTCGGGAAGCTGCTTTATCTGGCAACGTTATCCAGAGATGCGACGGAAGGCAGCCCAACTTCGGGTGAAAGCCGTGCAGACAAAGCCGACGTGTCGACCTCGACACCTTTAGTCCACGCGGAAGACCAATGGACCCCCTTGCAGCTTTGTTTCAC
Organism: uncultured Syntrophales bacterium; assembly: GCA_964408155.1. Classification (GTDB taxonomy): domain Bacteria; phylum Desulfobacterota; class Syntrophia; order Syntrophales; family JAAYKM01; genus JAAYKM01. Next base: position 18,567 of record CAYOYJ010000013.1, on the reverse strand, counting down.
CCGAGGCCGGGGGCGAATATTTCACAGGCTGCTCAGCATGACGCCTGACATGCTCTGGCTGGGTCTGGTTCAGATCCCCCATCCGGACCGGAAGGAATTTCTGGCCCGTCTGCCTTTTGATTCACCGCTGGTACCGGCGCTGGAAACAATGATCAAAGAGCAGGAAATCCCACCACCCGCCTCGGAAGCGGAACGTCATTTCAGCGCCATCATCCAGCAGATGGAACTCGAATCCGTCATGGCACAACGAGCCGTCATGATGGATAGAATCGCCACCACGCTTAATCAGTCGGACGATCTGCCGACCCTGCCGACCGTCGCCAGCCAGATATTCAACATCGCATCCCATCCCTATTCATCGGGATCCGAATTGGCCGACATCATTCTCAAAGATCCGGCACTGACCTCGAAACTGCTGAAAACGGTCAATTCCGCTTTTTATGGCTATCCACAAAAAATCAGTTCGGTAAAATATGCGATTTCTCTCCTGGGAACCAATGAGATTGTGGACATCGCTTTCGGGCTGGCAGCGGCAAGAGTTTTTGACTCAAAGCATCTCCGGGATATTATCGACCCCCAGTTGCTCTGGCACCATTCCCTCGGCACCGCCATGATCGTGAAGCACCTGTACCGTAAACTGGCCGGGCAAAAAGACGAGGGCGTTTTTTCCGCCGGATTGCTGCATGATGTGGGAAAAATCTTTTTTATTGATCATTTTACGGACACATACCGCAAAACGTATCAGGAAGCGGAGATCGAGGGACTATCGCTTTGCGAACTGGAAGAAGATCTATACGGCATGGACCATGCCATGGTCGGAAGTTCCCTGGCCGTCCGCTGGAACCTGCCGGAAACGCTTGTCCATGCCATCGCCTATCATCATCAGCCTTTCAACGCACCGGACCATTCCGATCTTGCCGCGGTAACGGGCCTGGCCAATTACCTCTATTACCGGGCCGTGGAGATCGACCGACCGCCGACTGATGAAAGCCACGTCCGCCATGGCATGACGTACGGCCACTGGCTGTTGCTGACTCGTTTATTTAAGCACTTCGATCATGACATGATTGAAGGCATGGTGAAGGAGGTCCGCGGCATCATTGATGAAAACTCGACTTCCATGGTTTTTAGCCCCGACGGAGCAACGCGATGACCCCGGAACGTAGAAGTCAGAAAAACAACCCTTTGCCTGTCGTTGATGAAGCGGAGTTGTTTAAAAAACAGTTCCTCAAGATGAGGAACAATTATGAAAATAAAATCAAGGAGTTATCCGTAATCAAGGAGCTGATGGACATGCTTCGCCTGACGGGCATTTCAGATAAGATCACGCTCTTTACGGAACAGCTCCACATCATCAAAAAATACTTCGCCACGGATCATATCTCGTTAATGCTCCTCAATGAAGAGTCGCAACAACTTGAAGTCATGGCGTCGCTCAACGACCAGGATCGAATGAATCTGCCCGGGGATTATTACCCTCTCTGTCAGCAAACGGCGGAACAGGCCGTGATCCGGAATCAGGTGACTATCAAGAAAAACCTCACCGAAACCTGTTCTCCGGAAGAGAAGAAACGATTCGGTGCGCAATCCCTGCTCTGCGTTCCCCTGGCACATAATGGGCGGACCATGGGCGTACTAAATCTGGTATTTTCTTCTCTAAACAGCATCGATCAGAACCGCATCAGTTTTTTCGGTCTTGTGGCCGATCAGATGGCAACGTCCATTATTTTATCCCGCCTGTATTCCCAGATGCTCAAGGAAGAGAATCAACGTTTTCTTCTCAGTCGTTTTTTCTCCAAAAACATCACCAGTGAAATCCTGAAGAGCAAGGGTATTCTTCGCTTGGGTGGAGAACGGAAACACGCGACGATCTTATTTGCCGATCTTCATGGCTTCACGTCGATCTCGGAAAGGCTCGACGAAGAAAGGGTTGTCGAAATTCTTAATGATTTCTTCATGCATATCACCCCCGTCATCTTCAGAAACGAAGGGACCCTGGATAAATTACTCGGGGACGGCATCATGGCCGTTTTCGGCGCCCCGATCTCTCATGCCCAGGATCCCGTCCATGCCGTCAAAACCGCCATCGAAATCATCCGGGAATTGCATCTTTTAAATGAAGTGAACCTTCATAAACAGTGGCCGGAACTGAAAATCGGCATCGGCATCAATACGGGAGACGTGGTTGCCGGTTATATCGGCTCGGAAGATCACATCAATTATACGGTCATCGGCGACGCCGTCAATGTGGCGCAGCGCATCGAGTCCATGGCGGGAAATGACGAAATTCTTGTCACCCAGGCGGTGAAAGACGCCATTGATGAATTGCACACCGACATTCCCGGCCTGAAAACCTTCACGGACCTGCCGCCGCTGCGGGTCAAGGGAAAGAAAGAACCGCTGACCGTATTCCGGGTTGAGTATTAACCCGACCGGACGACAGGGCTTCTTTTACGCAACCCTTGTATCTCAGGTCAGCATTCAATAAGAATTTCATACAACAGGCCGTTCCATTGCTTTCATTGAAGAAAAACCGGAAACTTCTCAGGAAGTCTCCGGCTTTTTTAATCCTTTACGCCACAATCGCGGAAAATTTACGTTCTACTATGGCTGCGGTTTGGCCGCGGCGGATACGCGGGTAATTTCTCTTGTGATTTCAATCGCTTTCTGGGGACTTAAATAACCCAGGACGGCGCCGGCCTTGTCCCGCTTCATGTTCATCGTAATCCCTGCGGCGGTTTTGACATCCATCTGCTCGAGCATCGATCCGACCTTGTCGGGCGGCGCCGAGTCGTAAACCTTGGCCAGATCCTTGTATTTCTTATTCTCCGAGGATTTTTCTCCTTCCATGACCGCGCCGAGGCGATCCTCCAGGCCACGCAGCATCTCGATTTTCAGCACGATTTCCTGCTTCAACGTCTGGATGCGCTGCTCCTCCGCCGTCAGCCGGTTTTCCCGATTGTCCAGCTCCTGCTGTTTCACCTCGAGGGTTTTCATGAGGCTCCGTTCCTGTGAGAGATGATCCGCCGCCACGTCCTTGACCGGCACCGTCACCAGACCGTTTTCCGGCGTCTCCGCCATGGCCCGCTTGAGCGAAAGCGCTGACGTATCCATGCCGGAGAGTTCCTGAAACAACTCGCCCGCCAAAAAGAGTTTTACGAAAAGAATTGCGATGATCAGCCCCGTCACGATGACTTTATTGTTTTTCATGGTTCTCTCCTGCTGAAACGCTGAATGGATATATCGTCCGTTTCCCGGCGTTCCGCCGCAATCAGATCCGTCTTGTATTCCTGAAACTGATGTTCTTTATGGGTCTCCATCATTTTCCTCTTTTTGACCGCCTCCAGGAGTTCTCTTCTCTTTTCCTCGAACACACCGGCGGCTTTCCGGACCGCCTCACTCTGGCGATTTTCATGTTTCTGCAGTTCTTCCGAATACTTGAGGACCAGTGCGATATCCCGACTGTCGCACTCCTTATTTTTCAGCGCCTTCAATTCGTCCACCAGGCCTCTCTGCTGCTCTCGGATTTCCTGCAACAGGTCTTTTTCTCTTTGCAGCTTCCGTTCCGCATCCGAGAATGCCGTCAGTTTTTGCTCTTCGATGCTCTGCCGGTATTCCAAAACAGATTGCAGGTTATAGGTAAACACAGCTTACGACCTCAGCAGGGCATCCAAGTCCCGGACAGAGTCCTGGAAGGTGATTTTCGCCTCGATATCCTGGCGCAAAAAAGCATTAATCCGGTCAATCATATCAATGGCGCGGTCGATCTCCCGGTTGCTCCCCTTGACATAGGCGCCGATGTTGATCATATCCTCGGCTTTACGATAAACAGACATGATGTTGAGCAGTTCTCCTGCTTTCTTCCGATGCTCCTCATCCACCACATCGATCATCACCCGGCTGATGCTGTTCAGGACATCTACGGCCGGATAGTGATTTTTGCTGGCCAGTTCCCGGGACAGGGCGATGTGACCGTCCAGAATGGACCGGGCGGCGTCCGAAATCGGCTCGTTGAAATCGTCGCCTTCAACCAGGATCGTATACAATCCGGTAATACTTCCCCCGGCCTCGATGCTGCCCGCTCGCTCCAAAAGCTTGGGGAGGAGGCTGAACACAGACGGCGTGTATCCCTTTGTCGTCGGCGGTTCCCCGACGGACAGGCCGATCTCCCGCTGGGCCATGGCAAAGCGGGTCAGGGAATCGATCATCAAAAGGACATTCTGCCCCTGATCGCGGAAATATTCGGAGATGGTCGTGGCCACATAAGCCGCCCGCATCCGCACCAGGGGGTGCATATCCGATGCGGCCACAATGACGACGGACCGGGCCAGCCCTTCGGCCCCCAGATTCTTTTCCAGAAAATCCCGGACTTCCCGTCCCCGTTCACCGATCAGACCGATGACGTTGACGTCTGCCTTGGTATGACGGGCAAACATGCCTAAAAGGACGCTTTTCCCCACACCGGAACCGGCGAAAATGCCCATGCGCTGACCTTTGCCGCAGGTGAGCAGACCATTAATGGCTCGAACACCCAGATCCATCGGTTCCCGGATACGCCCCCGTTTGAGGGGATTCACGGGGTCCGCATAGATCGGGTACTCCTCATCGCACTGGATGGGGCCACGATTGTCGATCGGATTACCGAGACCATCAATGACCCGCCCCAGAAGCGCTTCCCCGACGTGAATACCGGCCTTCTTATGAATCGCCACGATACGACAGCCCGGTCCCAGGCCTCGGATGTTTTCCAGGGGCATAAGCAGCACCTTCCCCTTGCGAAACCCAACCACCTCGGCATTCACGGGTTTATCGCTTCCCGTCGGATAAATACCGCAAACCTCGCCTATGGAAGCCGCCGGTCCGTGTCCTTCCACCACAAGGCCGATGATTTCACTCACCTTGCCGTTCACGCGGATCGGATTGATCCGTTCCAGCACGCGATGATATTTTTCAAAATCCGTGAACATCAGAGCCTTAACATTCGCAATCAGGACAGTCCGAATCCTGTCTTGATTTCATTAAACTGTTGCTCCAAACGCGCATCCACCTCGCCGAAAATGGTTTCCACCATAACCCCCCCAGTTTTAATCGCCGGATCTTCCTCAAAGACAATGTTTTTCACGCCATCCATTTCCTTCAGAAAATCCTCTTTTATTTCCATGATATACCTGAAATCCTGGGGATTGAGGTGGACCTTCATGCCATCCCGGTCCGTCACGCTCCGAACCGCTTCCCGCAGGACGGAGGCCACCACGGTCGTATCCTGTTTGACTTCCTGGTGAATCACTTTCGCCGCAATGGCAAAGGCCAGCCGTACGATCTGCTGTTCCGTCTGTTCGATGATTCCCTGGCGAAGCCGGGTCAGTTCGGCCGTGAGATCGGTCATCGCTGAAATGACACGCCGGGCCTCTTCCTTCTGGAGAGCGATGCCCTTGTTCACGCCTTCGGCAAGACCCTTTTCGTATGCATCCTGCTTGGCCTGGTTGATCCGCTCCTCCACCTCCGCCTTCTGTTCCTGGGCCAGTCCTCCCCGGCTTTTCCGGACGTCCAGAATCAACGGATTGGTCTGGAAGGCTGTCTTGGCGCCTGCCGGACAATCTCCGTGCAGAACCTTTTCCACAACCTTGACGGATGTGGATTTAATGACCCCCTTAGATGAACTCATCCTGCTCGTCCCCTCGGGAAATGGTGATCTTGCCTTCCGTTTCCAGCCGTTTCGTGATTTCCAGGATGGTCCGCTGGCTGGCTTCCACTTCGGACAGACGAATGGGCGGCATCATCTCGATGTCTTCCTTAAGCATTTCCGCACCGCGCTTGGACATGTTCTTGAATATCTTTTCCCGGAGTCCCGCATCGACGAGTTTGAGCGCCCGGGCAAGATCTTCACCGCTGACTTCCCGGAGCAGTTCCTGGAGACTCTTGTCGTCAAGCTTGAGCACGTCTTCGAAGGTGAACATGAAGTTGCGGATCTGCATGGCCAGATCCGGGTCGGTCTCCTCCAGGGAGATCATGATCGAATTCTCATTCGCCCGGTTAAGCCGGTTCAATATTTCCGCCGCCAGTTGGGGACCGCCGAGTTGCTGGTCTCCACCCTGACCGATGACGATTTCCTTCTCCAAAGTTTTGGCCACCTCTTCAATAAACTCATAGGGGACACTTTTCAATGTGGCCATGCGTTTGGTGATCTCGAATTGCATCGCCGGGGAAAAATCGTTGAGAATCTCCGCTGCCTGTTCCGGCTTGAGATGTGCCAGAATCAGGGCAATGGTCTGGGGATGTTCGGTCCGGGTGAAATCAACCAGAACCTTGGGGTCAATATCCTGAAGCTTGTCGATAATGGGGTTGTCGTTGCGCTTGGCGTTTTCGACATCGGCAATGATATCCTGGGCCGCCTTTTCGCCCAGGGCCTTGATCACGATATTTTTGGGTTGTTCGTGTCCGACTGAAATTGTGCCGCCCTTTTCCTTGGCCAGGGTACAGAACTCCTTGGCTACCGCATTCAGGGTTTCCGACGGAATATCCGAAATCCGGTTCATGTACTTACCGATGCGTCGGATTTCCGAGGGACGCAGATTCTTCATGACTTGCGCCGCCGTGTCTTCCTTTAACGATAAGAGCAGGATGGCGGCTTTTTCTTCATTGGTCATAACGGACTCTACCCATTTTACATGATATCTTCCTAATCATTTAGCGATTCGATCGCTTAACGAATCCAGTTCCGCAGCAGTTCCGCAAATTTCTTGGCGTCGGCGTCAGCCAGTTGCCTGGTGAGTTCCGTTTCATTCATCGCTCTTTCCTCCAGAGGGCTCATCAGCATCGGTGCTGCGGCCTGTCCCCGGAGTTCAAGGGATTGTTGATCCGCCGCCACCTGCCTGACCTCGGCCGCCTGACTCCGACCCAGATCGGCCACGAGACCAAGCATGGGTTTCAGGACAAAGAGGAAAAGGAAAACCATCACGCCTAATATAATCAGGTATTTGAAATAAGGCGTGAAATTCGAAACACGCTCCGTCCAGGGGACGGACATGTTGAGTTCATCATCGGCTGCCGTCCGGAAGGGCATGTTGGTTACCACCACCTGATCCCCCCGGGTGGCGTTGAAGCCTGCCGACTTTCTCACCAATTCCGCGATATTGTCCAGATCCTTCTTATCCCGGGGCTGATAGACTTCCTCCCCTTTCTTATCCTTCACATAGGTCCCATCGACGAGAACGGCGATGGATAGTTTCTGAACCTCTCCAACCGGCATGACGGTTTTATTGATGGTCTTGTTGATTTCGTAATTGATGACCTCGTCGCTTTTTTCCTCGGCGGACTTGGGGTTGGTCGCCCCGGCGGACGGTGTGCTTTTTTCCGTCTGCTTCTGGGTACTTCGGATAACGGGGGATTCCGGATCGTAGATTTCTTCCGTTTTCTCCGTCACACTGAAATCAAGATCAGCGGCTACCCGAACCACAGCTTTCCCCTGACCCACGACCTTCTCCAGCATGGTCTGGATACGGTTACCCATATCCTTCTCAATATTGTTCTGATATTCCACCTGGGAGGCGGTCATCTTTCCCAGGCGGGAGTCGTCCTGCTTTCTGGAAAGAATATTGCCCTTGCCGTCCACCACCATGACATCAGCCGGATTCAAGCCTTCGACGCTGCTCGCCACGAGATGCCCGATTCCCTCAACCTGATCGGGCCGTAACGTCCGGCCGCCTTTCAGTTTGATGGTTACCGATGCGGTCGTTTTTTTCTGTTCTTCCACAAAAAGGGAGTCCTTGGGCAGAGCCAGATGGACCCGGCACTGCTCAATTTCTTCCAGGCTGTTGATCGTCCTGGCCAACTCCCCTTGGAGGGCCCGTCGATAGTTCAACTGCTGTTCGAATTCCGTGGCACCGAGATTTTTCTGATCGAAGATCTCAAAGCCGACGCCGCCCCCCTGGGGCAAGCCCAAGGAAGCCAACTCCAGACGCACCTCCGTCACCTTGGCCGAAGGTACGGAAATGGTGTTTCCGCCGCCGGACAACTCGTAGGGAATCTTCTTTTCCTGGAGCTTGGCCACGATACCCGACGCATCTTCGGTAGAAAGATTGGTAAACAGGACCTTATAGTCCGCCTGATTCGCCCAGTAGACCAGCCCCCAAATTGAGGCGATCGTCACCCCCACAACCATCAGGAGCGTCAACTTTCGGGAGGCGGATAAGACGGCAAAACCTTTCCAGAGATTCGTGAGGAGTTGTGAAATGTTATCCATCTGTTTTCCTTGTTGATTCGGCATCCATACCGTGATGTTCCTCACCGCAGCAAAGGACTATACCTGCATGCGCATGATTTCCTGGTAGGCATCGACAATCTTGTTGCGGACCTGCAGCATCGTCTGGAAGGACAGGCTGGCCTTTTCCATGGCAATCAACGCCTCGTGCATGCTCCCCTTGTTCGCCTGCAACTTGGCGACGGCATCGTCCGCCTGGAGCTGAAGGGTGTTGACATCCTGGATCGCCGTTTTTAATACGGATTTGAATCCTCCGTCGGCGGCGGGTGTTCCGGCGCCCGGCTGTAAGGCACTGCCCGGAACCAGGATCGGTTGATTTCTGATCGTCATGTCCGTCATCATTATTCTCCTTTTCTTTCCTACTTCCCGATTTCCAAGGTCTTCAAGGCCATACTCTTCGTCGCGTCGAAAGCCGTAACCACCGCTTCGTAGTTTCTGCCCACATTGATCATATCCGCCATTTCCGTAATGGCGTTCACATTCGGCAGGAGCACGAAGCCCTTCTCATCCGCATCGGGATGAGCCGGATCATAAACGCTTTTCATGGGGGAGGGATCTTCCGTAACCTGATCGACCTTCACCTCCGCAAGAGCGCCGCGCAGGGTTTTATCGAAGGGCTCATGGACGTCCTCCGCCTTCAAGACCACCGTCTTTCTCCGGTAGGGACCGCCTTCGGCCGTTTTGGTCGTTCCCGCATTGGCCAGGTTGCTGGTAATCACATCCATCTTGGCCCGTTGGGCCGACAGACCGGAGCCGCAAATTTGAAAATTCGTCGTGAAATCCATTTTATCTTACATCCTTTAAAAACGTGCTGATATGCCTGAATTTTCTGGCCAGGATATCCACGGTAACGTTGTACATTAACTGATTTTCCGCGAGATTGGTCATCTCCTGATCCAGGGAGACCTTCTCAGCCGACTCTTCCACCTTGTACTGGTTGCCCGAAGGATCCGGCATAGGCAAATGTTTCCTGTCCGTCCGGACCAGATTGACGGTTTGTTCCTTCGTCATGGCATCCAGCAGGCGATTTTTAAAGTGCAATTCCTGGGGCTGGTAACCTTCCGTATCGAGGTTGGTCACGTTGCCGGTGATCAATTTCTGCCGCTCCGACCGGTAACTCAGCACCGAAGACAACATGGGTATCGTCTTGCCGAAGAGAAAATCCAAAACGCATCCTCCTCTTTATTTTTTAAGATGATGATTATTTTGCAAACAGCATACCAATCACAGCCGATCGACGATGTTGATTCGGATTATGAATCGCGGGGTATGATTTCTCCTTCCGCCTCGTATTCCTGCAGTTTATTGCGCATCGTCCGGACACTGATCCCCAGAAGCTGTGATGCCTTCGTCCGGTTTCCGTTCACCCGGCTCAAGGCGGCAAAGATCATGTTTTTTTCCATCTCTTTCAGGGTGACGGAGGGTTGTGATTCCGTTTTAACGTCAAGGCCCGGAACAGCCCCCGTTTCTACACGGAATTCCTCCGGCAACGGTCTGATAGGGCCTTCCATGTAAAGGTGCTCAGGAAGGATAACCCCGCCGTCACAGATCAGAACGGACCGTTCGACCACGTGCTCCAATTCCCTGACGTTGCCCGGCCAGTGATACGCATTCAGGATCCGCATCGCCTCCGAAGACATCAAAGGTTTTTTTTTCTCATTGATTTGACTGTATTTTTTCAGGAAGAACTCGCTTAAGAGCGCCACATCTCCTTTTCGTTCCCGCAGGGGCGGGATATGAATCGGAATCACATTCAGCCTGTAGAAGAGATCCTCCCGGAATTTTTTCTCTTCGATGCTTTTTTTCAGATCCGCGTTGGTCGTGGCAATAATCCGGACATCGACCGATATCGGTTCACGTCCGCCCAGGCGGTCCACTTCCGACTCCTGAAGCACCCTCAGGAGTTTGGCCTGCAGTTGAATGTCCATTTCTCCGATTTCATCCAGCAGCAAGGTCCCCCTATCGGCCAACTCGAATCGACCCGGTTTACGCTGAACGGCTCCGGTGAAGGCCCCCTTTTCATAGCCGAACATTTCGCTTTCCAGAAGATGATGAGGGATGGCGGCGCAGTTGATGGCGACGAAAGGACGGTTTTTCCGGCTAGAGTGACGGTAAATATAACGGGCGAATAATTCTTTCCCCGTTCCGCTTTCACCCTGAATCAGGACACTGGATTTGCTTTTGGCGATGCTCCGCATCAGCGCCAGGAGAGATCCGACATTTTCAGCCTGGCTGATGATATCCACTTCCGTTGAGGCCGGCATGGCCGCCGGAACCTTCTCTTCCGTCAAGGGAACTGCGCTCGCCAAAACGTTTTTCACCACGCCCTGCAGGTCATCCAGGGAAAAGGGCTTCATGATAAATTCCGAGGCCCCCTCCTTCATGGCTTCCACAGCCGTGCTGACGGTTCCATAAGCGGTAATGAGGATAACCGGCGTTTGGGGTGATAATTTTTTGACGCCCTTCAGGACATCCATACCACCCAGGTGCGGCATCCGCATATCCGTGACCACAACCTCGAAGGATTGGGCCTGAAACTTCTGCAGGGCATCAGCCCCATTGTCCGCTGATTCGACATCATAGCCACATGATTCGAGGGTTTCGGACAGGGCGAGGCGCATGGACGGGTCATCATCCACAATAAGAATACGTCTGGTTTTATTGATCATCTTTTCCACCCACTTCCGCCTTCACCCCCCTCGACTGAACCCGAACCAGAGGAAAAACCAGGCTGAATGACATGGTATCCCCGGGACCCTTCTCGGCCTGGAGAGAGCCCTTGTGCATCGTTACGATGTTCTGAATCACGGCAAAATTAAAACCGGCCAACCGATCATCGTCGTCGGGATTAAAAAACCGGCGGATAGGATCGCTGCAATCGTTCGTACCGGTATCCGCAAGACTGACCCGAACGGTCGGTTCCTGCGTGCCCCTGTCCTCGACCTTTGTACTGATCCGGATGTGCCCTTCTTCCGGCATGCTCTTGAGGGCGTTGAGCACCATGCCCAGAAAAATTTGGCGGATCATCGCCGGATTTCCCCGGATGAACGGTTCCTGGCCGGCGTATTCCACGGAGAGAAAAATGTGGCCGCCGTCGGCGATCCGGTCGGAATAAAGCAGCAGATCCCTCAGAATATCGTGGATATTCATCATCTCCATAAGGGGTTCCACCGTCCGGGCGTGTTGCAGCAGTTCCTCGATCTTCTGATCGATATTTTTGACGGACTGGATGATCTGGTCTATCCAGTCCCGCTGTCGGGGTTCGCGGATGTGGCGCAGCAGAAGGGATGAAAAAAGTTCAATGCTCCCCAGCGGGTTTCTGACCTCATGGGCAATCCGGGCGGCCATTTCCAGCATGGCCGCATTTTTTTCAAGGTGACGGGCCTGTTTCTCGAGTTTCAGGGTTCCTGTCATGTCGTAGATGACCCAGGCCGTGTCCCCCGGCAACCCATCAACAGCTTGAATCGCGGCGGAGAATATTTCCAGCACCCGGCCGTGCAGCGTGATCCGGCGGCGGGTATTTGACTCTGCTTCAACGGGAGTGACATCCTCGTCGCCAAATACTTGACTCGCAGGGGTACCCTGCAGTTGCGCCGCCTGCATGCCGAGAAAATGCTCGGCGGCCCGGTTGACGATTTTAACCAGGCCCCGGCTGTCCGTAACCAGCACACCCGTCGTCAAGCTCTCCAGAATTCGCTGAAGATAATTTTTCATATCTTCCCGCTCCGCACTGATGCGCGTGAGTTCGGCATTCTTCGCTTCCAGTTCGACACCGGTCTGGATGATTTTCTCCTGCAGGCTCGCGTAAACCTCCTGCAGGCGGGTGGACGAATCCTGAAAAGCATCGAAAGACTCTTTTAAAAGATGGATATCCTCCATATCATTTTCCTATGTCAAATTCATGACGACTTGCTTCGTTCTCCGGGTTTTCGTGTACTCAGCACCCATCACTGCAGATCATTCGCCGTCAATGACCCTACTTTAGAAAATCATCATAGGTCGCAAACCAGATTCCGTCATTCAAGCCGTAATCGGCCATCTTTTCCCAGAAGGGATCCTCCGTGTTTTCCTTCACCCGTCCGGACGACTGCTCCGCCAGATCCGGATTGTTCGTTTTGATATACCCCCCGGTCAGTCGAAACAGCGCCCACCGCTGATCCGAATCCTTCGGGAGGGAAGACAGAGACTGTGTAAACAGAGAAATCCCCTTGTCGTACTGGCCGGCGGCAAAATAGCACTCTCCCAGATTCATGAACAATTCTCCCTTCAGGGATGCAGGTAACGCGTCCGCATTGTGTGTCGCATTCAGGGCGTCCTGATAATATTGAAGGGCCAGGGTCCCCAGCCCCCGCCGTTTGAGCGCATCCGCATAACGATATAAGGCGAAAACGGCGTCCTTTTCCGTCCGGTCAATGGGCATCGCCGCCGCATAGGACTCAATGGCGGCATCGTATTTCATTTCCCGGTAATATGAATCCGCCAGGATCCGATGGGCTTTTTTCACGATACCGACGCCGCTACGTTTCTGGCCGAGCAGAATGACCAGCCGGGACTGGGCTTCCCTGATCTTTCCGGCTTTTATTTCCGCTTCGGCGATCGCCAGATCCAGGCTGTCCGGGTCGCGATATTCCTGAGTATTTTTCAAATCCTGGAACGTTTTGACCGCCTCCCGGAACAACCCCAGCCGTTTAAGACTATCCGCCACCTTGAACAGCACGTTCAAGTCCCTATGGTATCTGAAGTCGCCCTCCGTAAAATACAAATCGGCCACCGCCAGGTAATCTCCTTTGGCGTAATAATCGCCGACCAAGGCGTTACGGGTCTCTTCCATGTCCTGCTGACAGGACACCCGATAGGCGCTCTTGGGATAAAGGCGTAACAGCGTGGTATAGGTATCAAAGGCTTCCCGGGGATTATTCATCGTTTTCAGAATTTTCCCCTTCCGGTACAACACCTCCTCGGTCAGGTCATCCCCCTTGAGTTCCGCAACCATTTGCGCACAGCTTAAAAGAGGCTCCCGGTAATTTGCGACGCCTCGAAAACAGACGGAGGTTCTGGCTCCCGGGTGACCGCTTCCCAACTCCGCCAGGAGAAGCCGCGTGCGTATCGCCTCCTTCTTGTCCTTCTCTTTATCGAGTACCATACTCAGCAGACGCACCGCCGACGGCACCTGCTCCATTCCGGCCAGACTGCGGGCCATGGCACGTGCCGCCGAGGCGGCGTAACGGTTCTTCGGATAGAGGCTGTAAAAATAAGAAAAAATCTGAAACGCCCTCCGGTAATTACCGGTATTGTAAAAATGGTAACCTGTATTCAGAAAAATGCCGTCCGATAAACCGTAGAGGTCGGGCCAGCGCCGGAGCGCATTGTTGTACCACATATCGGCTTCCTGCGAACGCCCCATGCGGTAATAGGTATCGGCCAGGGCGAAGATGGCCGGGCGGGACAAGGCGCTCCCGGGGTACCTGGCATAAAAGGTTTGCAGGGCCTCAACGGCCTCGGGATACTTCTTGTCCAGGCGAAGGATTTCCCCCATCTGATAAAGGCCTTCCTCCGCCAGTGAAGAGGCGGGATACTTACCCAGCAAATTTTTGTACGCGTCAACGGCATCCACATAAAGCGCCATTCCCTTGTATAACTGCCCCAATCGCCAGTAGGCCAGATCGTTGCCGTTTCTGATATCAGGATATTTAAAAAGGATATTCTTATACTGATAGACGATTTCCGATAAAATCTCGTTGCTGTTGCTTTCCTTTAAGAAATAATTACAGTCCGTCAGACGTCTCTCCGCGAGTTCACGCCAAAGCGGGGCGATTTCGCGTCGCGTCATTATGTCCTGGAAGATCGGCCGGGCTTTTGCGTAACGTCCCTTTTGAAAATCCTGCATCGCTCCGTCGAAATACGGCCATGAAGGGGTAACCGGCGAGGGGGGCATGACGGGCGCCGGCGGCGTCACGGATTCCGTAACCGGCGTCGGGAGCTTGGTTTCTGCCAGGGGAGCGGGCTGACCGTCCGAAGCCGTTATGTCTTTGCCCTCCGCCTTCTGCCCGGGTTTTGTCGTTTTATTCACCGAACCGGCGGAGATCTGTGTCTTGGTCGGCGGGGCGTTCAAAGACGTTTTCTTCTCTGCCTCAACCGTCAGAGCAGACAGAACGGCTTTGGTTTTGTCGGCAGGATTCAAAGGAGATGATGACCCCTGCTGTTCCGCCTTTGCGAGTCTCTCCGCGGTCGCCGACGATGTAGAAGCCGACTCTGTAAGGACCTTCACTGACTGTTTATTCTGATTCGTAGTGGTCGGGGGCTTCTCCGGTTGCGTTGCCGTTTTATCCGTTGTCGTTAATACCGCACCCGATGCCTTGACATTTTTCCTTCCTGTATCCTGAACGTTTTCTTTCTGAATGGATGCATCCGGCTCCTTCCGCCCCGCAGCGGAATCTTTCCCGGCCGACACGGCGTTGGTCGATGCAATGACCTTGATCTTGTCAATCAGTCCGTCTTGTTTGAGCTTTTGCCCCAGTGCGGTTGCTTTCGCTTTTGAGGGATAAGGTCCGAGCATGACAACATATTTTTTACTTTCCGTTCCCTGTCCCTGGGTCTGGTAGAAAGCGCGGTAGCCCTGCTCTTTTAAACGCACCACCTCGGAAAGGGCCATATTATGATCCTGATAGGAAGAGAAACCGAGATAATATCCCCCCTTCTTGTCCCGTTCGTCTTGGGTTTTCGACCAGGAAAACGGACAGAAGATCGACTGCAGGATGATTAAGGTCAACAGCACCGGCAAGACAGCGCCGCGGCGGTTGACACAGCAGGGTAAAAATAATGAAAAAAGCGACGGGGTACCTGCTTTAAGTATCACTGGTCTCATAATCGATTGCATGCCTTTCATGTAAATCGCAGCAACAGGAGTGAATCCCCATGCCTCTTGCCAAGTTCATTTCTCCGCTTCTAAGAGCAATTTACGTACCAGAAATATGGACTGATATTTTTTCCCCGGATGTCCCATCTTACAGCGCCGCTGCACGGGTCCTTTTTTTGTCAATGCATCGCAGAAGAGCCAATTATTTGACAATCACCACCCCTCAACAGTGTTCCATTTCAGAAAAATCAGCCTTCCCCGGTCATGCAACGCCTCCGAGGGCTTCCTATTTTATTAAGATACGGAAGGTTTTCCGCATTTAACACCACGAAACTGGCCATTTCGGTATCACTCTTGCAGGCATTCGATAAATCATGAATTATCGGATTCCATTTCCCGGTGGACGATAACAGGGGCAAAACATTCATGTAAAACATGGGACATCATAAAAACACAGACGGGGCGAAACCCTGGGGGTAGGTTAAAGGATGAAAAAGCAGAGTCAGAAAGAAGCATCGGCAAACAAAAGAGAGTTTTCGCGTGTTCATACCATGCTCCCTTTCAGTTCACGGGTTCTTTCTCCAAAAGAGCGGCCTGTACCCACAGCGAAACTGTTCGGAGAACCGATTTACAGTGAACTGTCCACTTTACCGGAAATCGGCGACGCCCATCTATCCGTATGGCTGAAGACCATCAACGCCAAACTGGATGCGGTGATGCGGATGATTGCGGTCTATCAGGGCGGTTTTGAAGCACTGCCGTCAAAACCCGTCACAATCAGCGCAAACGGCATGGATTTTATGTCCGACGCCGGCATGGCCCTCGGCGCCATCGTGGAAGTTAAAATCATTCTCTTTTCACTTCCTCCGGTAGCCGTCCAACTCTATGGACAGGTACTGTCTGCCGTTAAAAGCGAAAACCAATATCGTGTTGCCCTGAAATTTATGGATATGGATGATCACATTCGGAATGAAATCGTGCGCTTTGTCTTTGAGAAGGAAAGGGAAATCCTGCGGGCTAAAAGAGGGGGATTGGAGTAATCATGAATGCGGTCATCGGTGTTGTTGTTGTTCTTTCCTGCGTGATCGGAGGTTACCTCATCGCCCATGGAAACCTGTCGGTTCTCATTCAGCCGGCGGAGATCATCATCATTTTCGGCGCCGCCATCGGCGGGTTTCTCATCTCCTCTCCCCTTAAACTGGTCGGCAAGGTCACCCGCGCCGTTGTGGGTATTTTTGTCGGCAAACATCTTTCCAAGGATGATTATCTGGAGGCGCTGCTGCTTCTGAACGGAATTTTCTATAAAATCCGACAGCAGGGACTGGTCTCTATTGAATCGGATGTGGACCAGCCGGAAGAAAGCCCTGTGTTCAACAAATATCCCCGGATTCTGAAGAATGAACGGGCCATGAATCTGATTACCGATACCCTGCGCACCGTCATGACCACGACGATTGCCCCCCACGAACTGGACGCCCTCATGGAAAGCGAGCTGGAAACCCATTCGGAGGAATTGACCCATCCCTCCAAGAGCATCAATTTCGTCGCCGACGCTTTGCCGGGATTGGGAATTGTCGCGGCGGTTTTGGGTGTCGTCATCACCATGGGTTATATCGGTGAGCCCCCGGAGGTTTTGGGGCAGCACATCGGCGCTGCTCTGGTCGGTACGTTTCTTGGCGTATTAATGTGTTACGGCTTTGTGGGCCCCATGGGCCGGAACCTGGAACACCAGGCAGCCGAACATCTCCAGTATCTCATGGTACTTAAGGTATCGCTCCTATCCTTTATCGGAGGCGCGGCGCCCAAGGTTGCCGTGGAATTCGGCCGGCGGGTTATCCCTCCGGAAGCCAGGCCGACATTTGCCGAAGTGGAAGAAGCGTTCCGTCAGGTGAAAAAATAATGGACGATCGCTCATCCCCCATCATTATTATCAAGAGAAAGAAGAAAATCTATGCTGCGCATCACGGCGGTTCATGGAAAGTCGCCTACGCCGATTTCGTGACGGCCTTGATGGCCTTCTTTCTGCTTCTGTGGCTGATTACCATGGTCTCGCCGGAAAAACGTCTCGCCCTGTCCGAATATTTTAAAAACTTCAACATCTTCAAGGAAATGACCGGGTCCGGCCAGTCCTTTATGGCCCAATCCGCCAAGGTCCTGGACAAGCAGGGGATGGGGGCACAGATGTCCGCCAAAGGGCTAAATAAAGACGGAGCAGGCGCCGCCAAGGATTCCCAGGGTCAGGTCAAGGGATCAATGGGCCTCAGTGTGGTTAAATCGGATAAACTGGGCATCTCTTCGGAAGATTTGGTCAAAAAGCTCAAGACGGCCATTGAGGAAAAGTTAAAATTCGTTAAGAATCAAATATTTGTTGATGTGGTCGAAGGGGGCGTCCGGATCCAGATTGTGGATATGGAGGGCAGCCCCATGTTCAAACTGGGAAGCGCTGATCCGACGGTCAAGGCCAAGCAGATCCTGGCGATCGTAGCGGAAAATATCCGCGATGTGCCAAACCGCGTCGCCATTGAAGGCCATACGGACTCGGCACCCTTCCGGGGTGGCCAGATTACAAACTGGGAATTGTCCACATCGCGTTCATCCGCCGCCCGTCGTGAATTGGAGGATAACGGTATAGAACCGTCCCGGATTGCGCGGGTAGTCGGGTATGCTGACCAGGAACTTTATGTCAAGGAAGATCCCCGGGACCCCCGCAACCGGAGAATTAGTATTATTTTGATCCAGAACAAGATTGAAACGGGGGCACCGGCGGCGGCACCCCCGTCGTTGCCTCCGCCGCCTGTTATGCCGCCGCTCTCCGGACGTCCTTAAGCCCCATCGGACAGACAGATATCAACAACAAAGGGCCCCTCATCGATCTCAAAGGGGATGATGATGCTGGGACCACCCAGCACGTGGACGATGGAATGGCTCGGACCCGAAACCACGGTGGGAATGGCGGCGGTGATATTCAGGCCTTCCGCTTCAAGTTTTTTTCGGGCCACCCCGGAAACCATGTTGGTCAACTCGCCTACGGCGTCTTTGATATCGCCGTTAATCTCGTTAATCTCCTCACCCAGCATGTTGGAAACGATTTTCAGGATGCAACCCTTGCTGAAGCTGAGCGCCAGAGACCCCCGGGCGGCACCGGTCAAACCGATGATGCCGGAAATATCCCCCACGGCCATGCTGTCTTTTTTCAAATAGGGTTTCCCTGCACGGGGCGCGATAAAAGCCATGGTGTTCAGGACACTGGTCGTTCCTTCTAAAAACGGGTTAATAAATTTGACGTTCATCTTCTCTTCCTTTTTTGATTAGTAGGTTACATCTTCTCCATGATTTTCTTGATCTTTTCGTCCAGCGTTTCCGACGTAAAAGGCTTCACGATATAATTGCTGACTCCCGCTTTAACAGCAGCCACAACGTTATCCTGCAGGGCTTCTGCCGTCACCATCAG
>CAYOYJ010000012.1:0-27052 GCA_964408155.1 uncultured Syntrophales bacterium | reverse complement strand
AAACACATTCTTTTCCCTCTAGCGGAGAAAAAAATGCGGCTTGCAGCGACAGTCAAGCCTGCCACGGATGTCCATTTTTGGAACGACTGCATCGCACGCCAGGAACCCTATCGGCGAGAAGTGAAACTCGGATTCAACGACGTTGCCATGTACCAGTATACGGGAGGGACGACCGGGGTGTCGAAAGGCGTGGAATTGACCCATGCCAACCTGGCCTGTCAGGTGCAGCAGGCGGCGGCCTGGTTCCCCAAGCTCGAGCGAGGGAAGGAAATCGTGCTGGGGGCGCTGCCTTATTTTCATGTCTTCGGTTTGACGGCATGCATGAATTTTGCCGTTTTTATGGGTTGGCCGCAGATTCTCATTCCCAAGCCTCAACCGGAGCCCCTTTTGAAAGCCATCACGAAGCACCGGCCGACTTTTGCTCCCCTGGTGCCGACCATGTACGTGGGACTCCTGAGTCACCCGGATCTCAAGAAAACGGATATCAAATGCATGAAAGGGGCGTTTTCCGGCAGTGCTCCCCTGCCGGTCGAAGTGATCCGGGAGTTTGAGGAGGCAACCGGGGCTGTCATTGTCGAGGGGTTCGGTATGACGGAGACGTCACCCGTGACCCATGTCAATCCATTTTCCGGCGGCGCCCGCAAAGTGGGGAGCGTGGGCATTCCGATTTCGGATACGCTGGCTCGCATTGTGGACATTGAAGAGGGGATCCGGGAGATGCCCGTCGGTGAATCGGGGGAACTGGTGATCAAGGGTCCCCAAGTCATGAGGGGATATAAAGACAAGCCCGACGAAACGGCCAACACCCTGCGCGACGGCTGGTGTTACACGGGAGATATCGCCGTTATGGACGAGGACGGCTACTTCTTCATCGTGGACCGGAAAAAGGACATGATCCTCTCCGGCGGTTTTAACGTCTATCCCCGGGAGATCGACGAGGTTTTCTATACCCATCCGAAGGTGCAGGAAGCCTGTGCTATCGGTATTCCCGATCCCAAGCGGGGGGAAAACGTGAAGGTTTTCGTGGTGTTGAAGGAAGGTGCCACGGCGACAACCCAGGAGTTTTTGGAATTCTGCAAGACGCGGCTGGCGGTTTATAAGTTACCGGTGGAAATCGAATTCCGTAGCGAACTGCCCAAATCGGCGGTCGGAAAGGTTTTAAGGAAGGAACTGCGGGACGAGGAAATGAACAAGCGGGGAAAGGGCTAACGGATTCGGAACGTCAGAAAAAAATAAAAAGGGGCCGGGAAGGCCCCTTTTTTCGTAAAGATCAGCATCATGCGCCAAACTTCTCCAGGCGCCGCGCATGGGCCAGGGCCAGTCCCATCAGGTAAACCATGGGTATCCTCCCCAATCCGCCTCCCGTGCAGTCCCGTTCACCGAAGCGAACGACACCGTCGGGCCGGCAGGTCTTCGCGTAGAGGATGGCCGGTACGGGGTGCCAACTGTGTCCGGCCAGCGCCGCCGGGGTGGAATGATCGCCCGTTACAACCAATACGTCGGGATTGAGAGCCGTTATCCTGGGGACGAGGGCATCCACCTCTTCGATAACCTTGACCTTCGCCTTGAAATCCCCGTCTTCACCGCGCGAATCCGTCGGCTTGACATGGATGAAGAAGAAATCGTATTCCCGGTAATACCGTTCCAAAGCCTGAATTTCGTCATTAAGGGTCGTTGTAACGGGGGCTACCGTCATTCCTAAAAGGCGAGCGATCCCCCGGTACATGGGATAGCCCGCGATGGTGAGAGCTTTGAGGCCGAAGCGCTCCTCCATACTGGGAAAACGGTGCAAACGCGAATAACCACGAAAAAGCACCATATTGGCTTTTTTCTCATCGGCCAAGATCGTTTTGCACTGGTCCATCAGCGTTCGGATAAGGTCCGCGGTTTTCTCCGCTTCCGGAATCAGGGGGCTGGGCTGATGGGGGAATTCGCCTGTTTTCTGGGGGTCCGTTTCTCCGATTTCCTCGCGCAGATCGTCCCCCCGCAGCACAAACAGTCCCCGGTGTTCCTTTTCCGTTTCAAAAAAAGCCTCGACACCGCCTGGCAGTTTCACCCGGCTTTTCAGCTTGGCGCAGATCCTCCGGTTTTCTTCCGTATCGATCCGGCCTGCACGGCGGTCGATCACCCGCCCTTCCTCATCGATGGCGGCAAAGTTGACCCGCATGAACAGATCCCGTTCCGTAATCGGGAAGTCAACGCCCGCTGCGGACAGGAGTCCCCGGCCGACATTCGTTTTGACGGGATCATAACCGAACAGCGAAAAATGGGCGGGACCGCTCCCGGGTGTTATGCCGTAGCCGACGGGGTCAAGGAGGCCGCAGACGGACCGGCGAGCCAGGGCGTCCAAATTCGGCGTCCGGGCCGTTTCCAGTTCAGTCCTGCCCCCATCTTCAAGGGGCAGGCCACCCAATCCATCCATAATCAGATAGACGATTTTTGATTCGTTTTTAATGATCAAACGGTCAATCAGCTCCGGTCCCATAAAGTTTCCCTTTCTTTTTCAACAACCGGTGAAGTTGGGTTTCCGCTTTTCCAGAAACGCGGCCATCCCTTCCTTCTGGTCGTTCGTGCTGAAGCATTGGGAAATACACTGCATTTCGAGGCGGTTGGCGTTGTCAATGGCGATATCATAACCGTAATTGATGGCGTGCTTGGCCATCTTGATAGCGAAACCGGAGAGCGCAGCCACTTTCTTTGCGAACTTCTTTGTTTCTTCCAGAAGCAATTCCGGCGGATAGACGCGGTTCACCAGACCGATGTCGAAAGCCCGCTGGGCGTTGATCTGTTCGCCGCTGAGAATCAGTTCTTTGGCCCGACCCATGCCGATCAGCCGTGACAGACGCTGCGTACCGCCCCAGCCGGGGACGATACCCAGCAAAATTTCGGGTTGACCGAAAACAGCCTTTTCAGAGGCGAAGCGTATATCGCAGGCCATGGTGATTTCCGTCCCCCCGCCGAGGGCATAACCGTTCACCGCGGCAATGGAAGGCTTGGGCATGGTTTCGATCAGACGCATGGTTTCATGACCCAGTTCCATAAAGGAGAGGATTTCGGCCGGTTTCATATGCTGCATCTGGGCGATGTCCGCACCGGCGACGAAGGCTTTTTCACCCGCCCCGGTCAGGATCAGGACCTTGACGGCGTTGTCCTTCTTGCAGGCCGAAGCCGCATCATAAAGCTCCTCCATGGTTTCGCCGTTCATGGCGTTCATAGCCTTCGGGCGGTTGAAAGAGATGGTGGCGACCCCGTCTTCAACGGAAAATAAAAGATTCTTGTATTCCATAGATACACTCCTTGAATGTCTGATTCGGGAAGAAAGAAATCCGACGCCCCACAATGAGATCGCGGGGCGTCAGTTACCTTGTTAACATTGAAAACAAAAGACGCGATTCCGGGTTTGACCCGGAATAATGATTATTTTTGGTGAGTTACACTTTTTCCAGAACAATGGCCATACCCTGACCGCCGCCGATGCAAAGTGTGGCGAGACCGAGATTTGCGTTTTTCTTCTGCAGCTGCATGGCCAAACTGTAGGTGATCCGGGCGCCGGTGCAGCCGATAGGATGGCCGATGGAAATACCGCTGCCGTTTAAGTTGCATTTGTCCATGTCGACACCCAGCTCGCGGATACAGGCAATCGCCTGGCAGGCGAATGCTTCGTTCAGTTCGATGATGTCCATATCTTTCATGGTCACACCCAGTTTTTTGAAAAGCTTACGGGTGGCCGGAATGGGACCGAGGCCCATGTATGCCGGATCGATGCCGCCGGCTGCAAAACCCTTGATCTTTGCCAGAGGCTTCAGCCCCAATTCTTTGGCCTTGTCGGCGCTCATCACGACAACCGCGGCGGCGGCGTCATTGATGCCGGAGGCGTTGCCGGCCGTTACCGTCCCTGTCTTTGTGAAGGCGGGAGCCAGTTTCGCCATCTTTTCAAGGCTCGTGTCCATGGGTCTTTCGTCTACGTCGAAGACCGTGTCGCCCTTCTTGGACGGGATCACAACCGGAACGATTTCGTCTGCGACGGCCCCTGACGCGATGGCGGCACGGGCGCGCTGATGGCTGAGGAGCGCCATCTCATCCTGCTCCTGGCGGGAAATGCCGTACCTGGCGGCGATATTCTCCGCCGTCATACCCATGTGATAGCCGTTGAAGATTTCATAGAGACCATCATAAACCATCATGTCCACAATTTCACCGAAGGGCATGTTCATCCGGTAACCCCAGCGGGCATTGGGAATAAGGTAGGGAACGTTGCTCATATTTTCCATGCCGCCGGCCACGATGATGTCCGCCTGGTCTGCCATAATAGCTTGAGCGGCAACGGTGATTGCCTTCAGACCGGAAGCGCAGATCTTATTGACGGTCATGGCATTCGTTTCTTCGGGAAGGCCGGCGTAAATGCATGCCTGACGGGCCGTATTCTGGCCCTGACCGCCCTGAACCACGTTACCCATGATGCACTCGTCAAAGTACACAGGATTCAACGCTGAATCGTAATTGTAATATTTCTTATTGATATCCGTCATCTCCACACCGGCGAAAACATCGGGACGGCATGAATTGATCATGTCATTCACGGCAGGCCGCAATCCGGCTCTCTTGATGGCTTCCTTGATGACCAGGGCGCCCAGGTCAACCGTGCGAACCCCTTTCAGCGAACCGCCGAAACTGCCGACGGCCGTTCTTGCTCCACTTACGATGACTACTTCTTTCATGAACCTTCTCCTTTCAAAATATCTGTTTATTCAGTTCTTTCATTTGATGACGTTTTATGTCTCGATCTGACATGTGATTCGATCGCGGCAATCAGTCCGTCAGTTCCTCAACAAATTCCAGTTCCCGGGGAA
The DNA here is from genome assembly GCA_964408155.1 of uncultured Syntrophales bacterium. Lineage (GTDB taxonomy): Bacteria > Desulfobacterota > Syntrophia > Syntrophales > JAAYKM01 > JAAYKM01. The sequence goes on along the minus strand of CAYOYJ010000012.1, from coordinate 22,202 downwards.
GCTTGTAGGAGGCCAGATAGGCGCGACAGTGCTTCATGATGTTTTTTTCGTCCGTTTCGTCTTCCGGCTGTTTGACGACCAGAGCCTTGACCACTTCCCCCCGCATCAGATCCTGCTTGCCGATGACTTTTGCTTTTCGGACGGCGGGATGCATCTCAAGCACCATCTCCACTTCCCTGGGGTAGACGTTGAAGCCACTGGTGATGATCATGCGCTTTTTCCGTCCCGTCAGGAAGATGAAGCCGGCTTCATCCATTTTCGCCAGATCTCCCGTATACATCCAGCCGTTTCGGATTACCCGAGCCGTCTCTGCCTCGTCTTTATAATAGCCCTTCATGACGTTGTCGCCTTTGACGATGAGTTCACCCGCGCTATTTCGGGGAACCTCGTTGCCCTCTTCATCGACGATTTTAATGTCCGCTCCGGGGATTGGTACGCCGATCGATCCCGGTTTGTGAGCCTCGCCTCTCCGGTGGCAGGCGCAGACGGGCGAAGCCTCCGTCAAACCGTAACCTTCGCGCAGGATGACCGGGAATTTCTGTTCGAAGAGAGAAATGTATTCCGGCGGCATGGCGGCGCCGCCGGTGATGCAGAAATCCAGCGAACGGATGTCGTAGTTGCCGATATCCGGGCTCAGCGCCAGCCCCAGAAAGAGGCGGGGAACAGCGGCAATATAAGTGACTTTGTCCTGAGCGATGCTCTTCAGGATGGCCTCGACACTGAACCGGTCCATCAAAACGATGCCGGCCCCAACTCGAAGCGCGGCCAGCATGTTCACGGCGGCACCGAAGGAGTGGAAAAGGGGAATCACCGCCAGGCTGCGATCCCTTTCTGTCGAGTGATAGAGATCCCGAACGAGGGTGGACTGGCTCAAAAGGTTTTTATGTGTAAGAACCGCCCCCAGAGCTTTCCCGGTTAATCCCGCGGTGTAAATCATGACGGCCGGGTCGTCCGGTGCCAGCTCCATTCGCTCCAGGGATGTGTTGCCCTTCGTGATGATATCCCAGAAAAGGCATTCCTTATCGGGACCTTTCGTGGAAATCAGATCCGGATTCAGTGGCAGTTGGTTACGGATGGCTTCAAACTTTCCGGCGATGATTTCTTCGGTGATGAAACACTTCGCATCGCAGTCGTCCAGCAAATTTAAAAGTTCGTGGGAGGTCGACATGATATTCAGGGTGACGGCGACGGCCCCGATTTTCACAGCGGCGAAATAGGCAATGACGAACTCCGGGCAATTGGGGAGCATCAAGGCGACCTTGTCCCCCCTGGCGATGCCGGTGGCGAGAAAATGGTTGGCCATGGCGTTCACGGCTTGATCCAGTTCCACGTAGGTGTATTCCTTGCCTTCGTAGATCATTGCGATATTGAAACCGAAATATTCCCTGCTCACCTCGAGCATGCTACCCAAATCCATGGTGCCGAACCGCCTTTTTAGTTTGGGCTCCTCTTAGCACAATACAGGAATATTTATCAATAAATAAATGGTGTTCCCCGTGCGGTGTGACGGTTATCGTTCCCGCTTTTTTCTTGCCTGGTTGGATGTTTTTCGTTATAAGGCCGGTCAGGAGATAAGATTCAGGACAAAGAGTGCAAGGGAATGGGAGGAGACGGATGGCCAATATCATCGACGGCAACAGAATTGCCCGGGAAATTCGTAACGAGATCAAGGCAAAGACCGAACGGCTCAAGCTGGATACGGGTATCGTGCCGGGCCTGGCGGTCATGCTGGTAGGCGATGATCCGGCGTCGAAAATATACGTAAAACGGAAGGAGGACGCCTGTAATGAAGTGGGCTTTTACTCCCGAGAGTACAAACTTTCCGCAGATACGGACGAAGAGACCGTTTTAGCCGCCATCGGTGCACTCAACCATGACGCTTCGATCCACGGCATCTTGGTCCAGTTGCCTCTGCCCGGTCACATCAATCCTGCCCACATCATCGAGGCGGTTGATCCGGCAAAGGATGTGGATGGTTTTCATCCCGTCAATATCGGACGGCTGCTTACGGGTCAGGCCTGCCATACGGCCTGCACACCCAAGGGGATCATGGAACTCCTGGACCGCTCGGGGATAAAAGTCGAAGGTAGGGAAGCAGTCATTGTCGGACGGAGCAACATCGTCGGGAAACCCCTTTTTCTGATGCTTCTGGCCCGAAACGCCACAGTGACCGTTTGCCACACGAAAACAAAAGACCTTGCGGAGGTCACGCGCCGGGCGGAGATCCTCATAGCTGCCGCGGGAAAGGCGGAGATGATCCGGGGGGATATGGTGCGGGAAGGGGCGGCGGTCATCGATGTGGGTATCAACCGTCTGAGCGACGGCCGCCTGGTCGGGGATGTGGCGTTTGCAGACGTATCTCCGCGCAGTTCATACATCACACCTGTTCCGGGCGGCGTCGGTCCCATGACGATTGCCATGCTGCTCGGCAACACCCTGAATGCGGCCATGGGCGATGTGCAGACCGGATAAGGATACAGGAACGGGTTTTGTCCCGCTCGATGGGTTTATTCCAACTCACGGAAGCCATTTCGTAAGGAGAAGACATGTGTGCAGACGAACTGAGAAAAGAAGCCGTTTCGAATATCATGCAACCTGAAGTCGAAGATCTGGAAGCCAAGCTTGCCCGGTTCTGCGGGACTAAGCATGCCGTTGCCTGTGCCGCCGGTAATGACGCTCTGCTCATGGCTCTGGCAAGCTGTGATGTAGGACCGGGAGACGCCATATTCACCACGCCATTCAACGATGCGGCGGCCGTGTCCGTCATTCGCCTTTTCGGTGCGACCCCGATATTTGTCGACATTGATCAGTCCACCTTTAATCTCGATCCGGAACAGTTGGCGCAAGCCATTGAGGCGTCAGCCAAAAAGGACGCATCGATTTATCCGCTGCCGACCGGTGCTCCGCTTAGTAAGCTCATTCCCAAAGGAATCGTTTCCGCCGATCTTTTCGGTCTCCCCGCCGACTACGACGCAATCCGCGCAATTGCGCAACGCCATGGCCTCTTTGTCATCGAGGACGGTTCTCAGGCCTTTGGCGCGGAATATCATGGCCGTTGTGTCGGTTCTCTGGCTGATGTCGGGGTGATGTCTTTTTCATCCGAGATGTCCCTGGGCTCGGAAGCAGGCGGCGGCATGTGTTTGACGGATCAGGATCATCTCGCGGAGCGGATGCGTTCCTTCAGACCGGCAGGAAAGGAAAACACCGTCGAGCGCCGTGTCGGTCATATGAGTTCGCAACAGGCGCTTTCTTTACTGAAGAATTTCGGAAACTTGCCGGATGAAATCAGAATGCGCCGGGAGGTGGCGAAACTTTACATGAAATACCTGGAGGAGAATCCCCTGCTGGTCGTGCCTTATGTGCCGAAAGGGGTGTTTCCGGTCTGGTCACGCTATGCCCTTCTGACCGAATCGGATGAAGAACGGTCCGTGCAGCTCAAAAAACTGAAGGAAGCAGGCTTTTGTGCTGAAATTCATTATGCCCGGCCGCTGTATCTGCATGATGCTTTAACCGATCTGCAATACTGCGAAGGAGACTTTCCCATCAGCGATGATTATGCCTCCCGAATTTTCAGTATTCCCCTGCACGTCAAACTGACCCCCAAGGAGCAGGAGGACATTGCCGATCTTCTCAACGATTGGCAGTAGCTGCCTGGGTTTTTTTATGGCGGCCTTTTTGCGGCGTAATCAAAGCGGCAAAACATTGAAACAAGAAGAGCCATCCCGGGATAGTCAACCGAGACGGCTCAAGCGGCAGGTCAATTAAACAGGCGTTTCTATGACAGCTTTTTCGCTTCTCCGATGAGCATGACGGGAATGCCGTCCCGGATCTCATAGAGCAAACGGCAGGCGTCGCAAACCAACCCATCGCCCTTTTCGGTCAGATAAACCTTTCCTCTACATTTTGGGCAAACCAGCAAAGCGAGCAATTCCTGGCTGACGGCCAACGTTTATTTCCTCTGCTTCAGTTAAAGAAAACCGAATAACCGATGACACCGAAATGTGATTCGATGCCGCCGTTCGGTTCATGAATATCGGCGTTGGATAAATGCCGAAATCGATATCCCACGTTGATTGCGGAATGATCGTTCAGGTGGTAATAGAGCCCGGCTCCCAGCGTATCCGAAAAGGTGAAACCGTTGGACTGATCTTCCGTGACGACTGAAATGTAATGGGGGCCGACACCGCCCAGGATATAAGCCGACAGCTTTTCCGTGAACGGGTATTGGTACTGAAATCCCAGCCCCACACCGAATTCAAAATCCGATTCCGGTTCGATGACGGGGTTGATTTGGGGTTCGATGTAAAAGGTGAGCTTCCCCTTGTGGGTTTTCAGCGACGGAAAGACCAGGTTCATATTGATTCCCAGGTGCCAGATCATCAATACCGTTTGATAGTGGCCTTCCTCAATGTCTCCCGTTCCGAAACCCGTGAGGAATCCCGATTCGGAAAACAGCCGCTTGGCGGCAGGCGCTGCGGAGGACGGATTATCAGCCGCTGCGGCCGTGCAGGCGGAGAAAATAATCAGGAAGGAAAAGCCGAGAACAAACAAAATGCGTCGCTCAATTCTCATCATGATCTATGCCTTTCGCAAAAGTATTCTCTGTTTCCGGGTAATCCTTGTAATGGGGTATTATACACTAAGAAGTCGACTACTTGAGCAATTGCTGCTAACACGGCCACCCCGGTATTGTCAACGAAAAACTTATATTTGGGGCCTATTTTCCCCCTTGCTTTGCGCATCTGCAGCTCTGATAGGCGTTCCGTCGGGCCATTTCATGATCGATGCCGTTGAGGACATCCATTTTGTTGACGGCCCAGGAGGGGCCGAGGAAGACATCCCGGTAGCCGTCGGCGGTCAGGCGTTGGATGACGATTTCCGGTGGAAGCGTTTCCAGAATATCGCAAACGGTTTCAATGTATTCTTCCCTGGACGGCATGGTCAGGCGTCCCTGTTCGTAATCCCGTCCCATCGGCGTTTCCTTCAGGGCGAGCAGGGAGTGGATTTTTATTCCCCGGATCGGTAACTGCGCCAAGACATTTGCTGTTTCCAGAACATCATTTTGAGTTTCTCCGGGCAGCCCGACAATGATGTGAACGCAGATGTGAATGCCGCGTCCGGCCGTTCGCTGAACGGCGTCGATAAATTGTTCCGCCGTATGGCCCCGGTTTAAGGCCTGGAGCGTCCGGTCATGTATGGACTGGAGGCCGAATTCGATCCAGACTTGATGATTATTTCCGTATGCCTCCAGAAGATCAAGAACAGAATCGGGTACACAATCGGGACGCGTCCCGATTGAGAGGCCGATTACATCGTCGTGTGACAGGGCCTCGTCATAAACGGCTTGCAAATGTTCCACGGGGGCATAAGTATTGGTAAAGGTCTGAAAATAGGCGACAAATTTCTGCGCGTTCCTTGTTTTACGGTAGTGGGCTTTACCGATTTCGATTTGCCGGGACACCGACGGGAGCGGTCCTGCCTGCCGGAGTTTTGAGCCCCGGCCGTCACAGTAAATACAACCGCCGTAGGCTATTGTCCCGTCCCGGTTCGGGCAGGTGAAGCCGGCGTCGATCTGGAGTTTATAGACCGTGCAGCCGAAGGTGTTGCGAAAATAGCTCTTAAGGTCGTAATAGGGCTTTGTGTTATGCCAGAAAACCGGTTTCTCCAAAGATTCCTCTTTTCGATTGTCTTTTTGGCTGCTCATCCTATAAGATATGCGCCATTCCTGCAAGCAATACGGAAAAGATTATGAACGGTTCAAAAAAGTATGACATCATCGTTGTCGGCGCCGGCCATGCGGGCTGTGAAGCGGCTTTGGCGGCGGCCCGGATGGGTTGTGAGGTTCTACTTTTCAACATATCCCTGGACGCTATCGCACTGATGCCCTGCAATCCCGCCATCGGCGGTCTGGCGAAAGGGCAGCTTGTCAAAGAAGTGGATGCCCTGGGCGGTGAAATGGGGAAGATCGCCGATCTGACGGCAAACCATTTCCGCCGCCTCAATGCCTCAAAAGGGCCTGCCGTCCAGTCCACCCGTGTGCAGTGCGACAAGCAGCGTTACCGCCTGGCCATGAAGAGCGTGCTGGAACGCCAGACGCGTCTTCATATCCGGCAGGGGCTCATTGAATGTCTGATCGCGGAAGACGGCAGGGTTGTCGGGGTCTGCGACGAGACAGGATTCTTCTACGGCGCACAGACGGTTGTCGTTACGACGGGAACTTTCCTTAACGGTCTGGTCCATATCGGCACATCCCGTTTTCCGGCGGGCCGGGCGGGGGAGCTCCCGGCGATCGGGCTTGCCGAGTCCTTAAAAACCCTGGGCCTGGAAACAGGACGTCTGAAAACAGGGACTCCGCCGCGCCTGAAGGCTTCAACAATCGATTTTTCCAGGATGACCAGACAGGACAGCGATCCCGATCCCGAACCGTTTTCTTTTACGACGGAACGCCTGGGATCGGAGCGACGTCCCTCCTACTTCAGTGCGACATCAGCCCTTACCCATGAACTGATCCGAGGTAACATCATCCTGTCGCCTCTTTATTCGGGCCAGATCCAAGGTGTCAGTGCCCGTTACTGTCCCTCTCTTGAGGACAAGATCATGCGTTTTTCCGATAAAGAAAGCCATCCCGTTGTGCTGGAACATGAAGGCCTTGATACGGAAGAGATGTATGCCAAGGGTTTGGGAAACAGCCTGCCCTTGGAACTGCAGGACCGGATCGTCCACAGTGTCCCCGGGTTGGAAGAAGCCGAGATCATGCGGCCGGCTTATGCGATCGAGTATGATTTCGTCCAGCCGACCCAGTTGCGTCAGACCCTGGAGACAAAAAAGATTCGAGGCCTTTACCTGGCCGGTCAGATCAACGGCACTTCCGGCTATGAAGAAGCCGCAGCCCAGGGGCTCTGGGCGGGGATCAATGCCGCTGTGGCGGTGCAGGGCAGAGCGCCATTTATTCTGGATCGGGGCGATGCCTACATGGGGGTCATGGTAGACGATCTGATTATCCGCGGGGTTGACGAACCCTACCGGATGTTCACCTCCCGGGCGGAATACCGTCTGGTTTTACGGGAGGATAACGCCGCAATACGCCTGATGCGACGAGGATATGACCTGGGACTGATCAGTCGTGAACACTGCGAACGGTTGCAGGAGAAAACGGCGAGGATTCGGGAGGGACTCCGGCGCCTGTCGGAGCGGAAAATTTTTCCGACAGGGGAGGTTATGCGGATTCTGGAGGGGTTAGGAACGGCTCCGATTAAAAATCCTCTCAGCCATTTCCAGCTATTACGCCGGGAGGAGCTTAACTATGATGATCTCCAAGTCTTTCCGGATTGGGAGGCGATTCCCGATCCTCAGGTCAAACGTCAAATCGAGATTGAGGCCAAATACGAAGGTTACATCAAACGCCAACACGATCTGGTGCAGAGGATGAAGGAAATGGAAGCGGTCAGGATTCCTCTTGGGATTGACTATGCATCGGTTCCCGGATTGTCGAATGAACTCAAGGGCAAGCTGGCTAAGGTGGAGCCGGCGACCATCGGCCAGGCGGAACGCATTCCCGGCATGACCCAGGCGGCGATTACGGCGCTCCTCGTTGTCATGAAGAAAATGGAAGCAGACGGAAAAGAGCAGGGAGAGGGCAATCAGGACCCGGGAACAAGAAGCCGGAGGTCGGAATAGTGAAACGCGTGCCGCAGGATAGCAAAGCCCCCTGGAGAGGCAACCCGGGGGCTTTGCTTTAGGACCAATCGTCCAACTAAATGAGTCCCTGATCGATCATGGCATCGGCGACCTTCGTGAAGCCGGCGATGTTGGCGCCCATGACATAGTTACCGGGGAAGCCGTACATATCTGCAGCCGCCACGCAATGGGCGTGGATGGCGACCATGATGTCCTTTAGCTTCTGGTCGACTTCTTCGCGGCTCCAGGACAGCCGCATGGAGTTCTGGCTCATTTCGAGACCGGAAGTGGCCACGCCGCCGGCGTTCGCCGCCTTACCGGGGCCGTAGAGGATTTTCTTCGCCAGGTACTGATCAATGGCTTCCGGCGTAGAGGGCATGTTGGCTCCTTCGCTGATCATATAGCAGCCGTTGGCCAGGAGGATCTTGGCGTCTTCGCCGGTGATCTCGTTCTGGGTCGCGCTCGGGAAGGCGCAGTCGCACTTGATGCTCCAGGGTTTCTCGCCCGCCCTGTACTGACAGCCGAACTTATCGGCATATTCCTTAATCCGGCCGCGCTTGACGTTCTTCAGTTCCATGACAAAAGCCAGCTTCTTTGCGTCGATGCCCTTAGGGTCGTAAATGGTGCCGTCGGAATCGGACAGGGAAACGACTTTGCCGCCCAACTGATTGACCTTCTCGACTGTGTAGTGGGCTACGTTTCCGGAACCGGAAACGACAACGGTCTTGCCCTTGAGGGTGTCGCCGCGGGTCTTCAGCATTTCTTCGGCGAAATAGGTTGCGCCGTAGCCGGTCGCCTCGGGACGAATCAGAGAGCCGCCCCACTTGAGGCCCTTGCCGGTCAGCACACCCGTGAACTCATTACGCAGCCGCCTATACTGGCCGAACATGTAGCCGATCTCGCGGCCGCCCACGCCGATGTCACCGGCAGGCACATCGGTTTCGGCGCCGATATGACGCTGAAGTTCCGTCATAAAGGACTGGCAGAAGCGCATGACTTCATTATCGGACTTGCCTTTGGGATCAAAATCGGAACCGCCCTTGCCGCCGCCCATGGGGAGGGTCGTCAGGGAATTTTTAAAAATCTGTTCGAAACCGAGGAATTTCAGGATGCTGATGTTGACCGAGGGATGGAAACGCAGTCCGCCCTTGTAGGGGCCGATGGCGCTGTTGAACTCGATACGAAACCCGCGGTTTACCCGGATGTTACCTTTATCGTCCTGCCAAGGTACCCGGAAAATGATCTGCCGTTCCGGTTCCACAATGCGCTCGAGAATCCGATGCTGCTCGTATTTCTTGTTTGCCGATACAACCGGGATCAGAGATTCAAGGACTTCGGTGACCGCCTGCAGGAACTCCGGCTCACCTGTATTGCGCTTTTTAACGGTTTCGAGAACACTGGCTATATAATCGTTTTTCTTGGTCATTTATTTTAAATCCTCTCTGCTGTGTTAATGTTTACTTCCTGTTTGTTCGTTCATGATTTCTTGAAAAGGCCGCAGTTCGCCGAAATTCATCATCGTCGACATGGCCCGGTTATCGACGTCAATACCGATTTCGTGAGCGCAGGCCACGGGATTGAGGCCCCCCAGCAAAATGATGCCGACCCGATTCAGATCGACGCTTATCTGACAGACGGGTTCGCTGACCTCGCCGATGGAGAAAATTCCGCCGATACCCGCTTCCTGCAGTCGGGAGCGAATTTTATCGACCAGACCACGGCCGGCCGCGGGAATTTCCCGGAAGTTCGCCAGTATATTGCCTGTTCCCTGCGAAGCCGCCTTGCCGACGGAAGTCATTTTCCCCAGAATAAAGATTTCCGAAGGGTCAATGGACGTTCCGAAGTAGTAAATCAACTCGGTGAACCGAACGGGTTTGCCTTGCTTGACCTGGAGAATGCCGCCGAATTTTGAGTCCATGGGAACACCGTTTTTCAAAAGGACGCCGTTGATCACGATGCTGCAGATGGTGGCAAAACCGACTTTTCCGGGTGGGACAAATACGCCGCCCAACCGTTCCCCGGTGCGGGCAATGCCGATGCGGTCGCTGGTAAAAAGACGAGACTGAAACGCCGGCTTCATGACCGTTAAGGCATCGTCAAACGTATCTTCGTGAAAAAAGGAAACATTGACGGGAACCATTCCTTCCTGGGTGTCCAAGTTGAGGCTGGTTTGGAATGCCAGATTTTCAATCCGGGAAATGGCAAAACCAACTTTATCTTTGACCCGGGCATGGGAAATTTCATCGATACCCGCTTCCGTAATGATTCGGCCATCACGGCGGCCGACGAGTCGAGTCAGGCCCCTTTCGTCCATGAGTTGCAGATGGTAGCGAACGGTTCTCTCGCTCAGGAAAACCCCGTGTTCCTCCATCAGTCTGGCAATCAGGCGGGCACCCAGAGGTTCCCCACTGCTGTGGAGAACCCGGAGAACCAGAAGGATTTTTCTTTCGACTTCTTCGCTGTTCATAATCATTATCGGCAAACGGCTATCTATTGCCGATACTTTTACCATGGTGAATCAGCTTTGTCAATGTAAAATTTCTAATTAAGCATGTTCGCGGCTGAAGATAATTTATCTCAACGAAATCAGATTTTTGCGATGAATATGGTCTGAGTTGGAATGCGCTGTTGCATGTGCAAGATGGTCGGTATTGCCTTTTTGCATGCGGAGAGAGGAGGTATCTGAAAATTTGCCATCCGGCAAGATAATCGGTAACGGTATAACCATATAATGTTGGTCATACGGGTGCAAGGTATGCTAAAGGCTTAGATCATTTTTGAATCGCTGATTTTTAATCTGAGGTTTGCCGGACGATGGGCATTGCGGGAGATATTGCCGTCATTGTGACCGCCGCCCTTTTGGGAGGCCTGATTGCACAGTTGCTGAAGCAGCCACTGATCATCGGTTATATTCTATCCGGTGTTTTTATCGGTCCCCATTTGGGCTTAATAAGCGTTTCCGATATCAATGATATTGAAAAACTGGCCGAAATCGGCGTGGCATTGTTGCTGTTTGCCCTGGGTCTCGAATTTTCACTGCGTGACCTGAAGCCGGTCCGCAACATCGCCCTGATCGGGACCCCCATTCAGATCCTATTGACCATGATATTCGGATTCGGTATCGGTTGTTTGATGGGATGGAACTGGGTGACCTCCGTCTGGTTCGGCGCCTTGATCTCGTTGTCGAGTACCATGGTAATCCTGAAAACGCTTGAAAAAGCGGGGATGATGGGTACTTTATCCAGCCGCGTCATGATAGGCGTACTTATCGTTCAGGATCTGGCGGTTGTCCCGATGCTCGTCATTCTTCCCCAGCTGGGTTCCGGCGACGACGGTTGGCGAATTCTCCTTTTCGCCGTACTCAAGGCCTTTATCTTTCTGGCCCTGGTCATTGTCGCCGGGTCACGTGTCATTCCCAACTTGATGCAGTTAATCACACGATGGAATTCGAGGGAATTGTTTCTCGTGGCGACCACTGCCCTGGGATTGGGCATCGGTTACGGCACCTATTTGTTTGGTCTTTCTTTCGCTTTCGGAGCCTTTGTGACGGGCCTGCTTCTGAGCGAATCCGACTATGCCTATCAGGCTCTGAGCGACATAATTCCCTTGCGGGATATTTTCAGTCTGCTCTTCTTTACGTCCATTGGTATGTTGCTCAATCCGTGGTATCTGTTTGATCATCTTGGAATGATTTTTCTTTTGGTGGTGGTGGTCATGATCGGGAAAGGACTGATCCTGGCCGCTTTGAGCCGGATCTTCCGCTATTGGAACGTTGTTCCTCTGGCCATGGGGCTCGGGTTGTGTCAGATCGGCGAATTTGCGTTTGTGTTATTGCTGGTCGGGCTTCACACGCAGTCCATATCACCCGAATTCTATTCCCTGGTCCTGACGATGACCATTGTGAGCATGCTCCTTACACCGTATGTTTCCGGTCTGACGTCACCCGTCTACAAGCTCTGGTGCAGTTGGTACAGGCCACTCATGTGCATTCCCATTCATTTTCCGCCGACAGGCCTTCACGACCATCTGGTTATCGCCGGGGGCGGCCGGATGGGCTATTCCATCGCCCATGTCCTGCGGAAGCTGAAAATTCCCTTTGTGGTCATTGAGTTGAATTCCAGACGAGTCGATGATTTGAAATGTCACGATATCCCAATTCTTTATGGAGATGCGAGCAAAGAAACGATTCTCCGGGCCGCCGAACTCGACAAGGCGAAACTGTTGCTGATCACGACACCGCCGGCAGTTGTTGCCCGGGAAATCGTCGAGCAGGCCAAAAAGATCAACCCCAACCTTCATATTATTGCCCGGGCGGAAGGGATCCAAGAAATCGGAGCATTGCATGAACAGGGAGTCGGCCATGTCGTCCAGCCCGAATTTGAAGCGAGCCTGGAAATGACACATCAGGCGCTCAGGCATCTGGGAATACCGGCCGAGCAAATATACCAGTTTACGGATGAAGTGCGACGCGAACTCTATCTGCCTCTTTATGAAACCGAAGACGAGTACGAGGCGGCCCATCGTCATCGAAAATTTATCGGGTAATGCGGTAGATCGAGTCGGTTGCGGGCAAAACGATGATGGATGGGGTCAAACAAGTCAAACGCCTTTGAACAGCGTCCCGGACGTGAAAAATGACCGCTGTCTTTCCTGCCTGTTTCAAGACATCGTCCGGACGGTACCGGGAAATTGACTTCGGGAGTACTTTGATTTAAGAGTGAGCGCATGATACCTGTTGAATATGTCCTCCTGATAGGCTCGGCCCTGATTATCATCAGCATCGGAATCGCCAGGCTTTCCGAGAATCTTGGTGTACCGGTGCTGCTGCTGTTTCTCGCCATAGGCATGCTGGCCGGTTCGGAAGGTCCAGGCGGCATCTATTTTGACGACGCCAACCTGTCCCAATCGATCGGCGTCATCGCGCTGGTGTTCATCCTTTTCGCCGGGGGCCTCGATACGAAATGGACGGAGGTCAAGCCCGTTTTTCGACAGGCGACAATCCTGGCGACGCTGGGCGTTTTGCTTACCGCCGCGGCAGTCGGGTTATTCGCCCACTTCGTGCTGAAGTTTTCCCTGCTCACGGGCCTGCTGCTCGGAGCGGTCGTGTCATCCACCGACGCCGCAGCGGTCTTTGCCGTGCTTCGCTCCAAGAAAGTCAGCCTGCGCGGTAATCTCAAGCCCCTGATTGAGCTGGAGTCGGGCAGCAACGACCCCATGGCCGTCCTCCTGACCATCGGTCTTATCCAGGTTATCATGAAACCCGAAACGTCTCCGAGCTCCCTGGCCGTCTTTTTCGTCGTCCAGATGGGGCTTGGCGTTGTTTTGGGTCTCGGTTTTGGGAAGGCCCTGGTTTTCATGCTCAACAGGCTTAAATCCTATTACGAAGGAGTATATCCTGTTTTATCCCTCGCCATGGCCGCACTGGCGTATGGAGCCACCACTGTCGCCGGAGGCAGCGGTTTTTTGGCGGTGTACCTGATGGGCATTGTCGCGGGAAACAGCGAATTTGTTTACAAGAAGAGCATGATGCGTTTTTTTGACGGCCTCGCCTGGCTCAGTCAGATAGCCATGTTTCTTACCTTGGGGCTGCTGGTCTTCCCGTCTCAGATTATTCCCATCATTTCGGACGGTCTGATCTGTTCGGCTTTCCTCATGCTTGTTGCCCGTCCGCTGAGCATTTTTCTTTCGTTGATTTTCGAGCGGATCGAATGGCGGGAAAAGATCCTTGTCTCCTGGGTTGGGCTGAGAGGAGCGGTCCCCGTCGTTCTGGCGACTTTTCCTCTCCTTGCGGGTGTTGCGGAGGCCGAGGCGATATTCAACATCGTCTTCTTTATCGTTCTTACTTCGGCGTTGCTCCAGGGGTGGTCAATTCCCGTTGTGGCCCGTTTCCTGAAGCTTGATGCTCCGGCAGGCCGAAAAAGGCAGTATCCGATCGAGTACGAGCCTGTGCCCGGGAGCGACACGCAGCTCCTTGAATTTATCATTCCCTACAACGCGGCAATCGCGGGGCAACAGGTCGTGGAACTGGGGCTGCCAAAAGACAGCCTCATTGTGCTCGTCAACCGAAACGAAAACTTCTTTGTCCCAAGCGGGGGGACAACTCTTGAGGGAGGCGACGTTGTTTTGGTCCTGTTGAACGAGGCAAATTTGACGGAAGTGCGGGAAATATTAATGCGGTGGGAGAAGCCGAAGGAGGAAGAATAAAGAATTCAGTTGGGAAGGGGATTTTCAATCAGTCTCTCAGTTTCCGCACCATTTCCAGAAGTCGAGGGATCTCGTCATCGGGTACAGCCATTAAAACGGTTTTATTCCTTCCAGGTGAGTAACTGGTACCCAGCTTCGCCTCAGATTCTTCGCCTTCACCCGTCGCGCCATGCATTTTCGTATACTTTTTATAACCGGCTTGTTTAATGGCTTTCGTCATGAGTTCATCGAAGTAATCGGGATAAACAACGTAAAACATTTTCATTTTTTAGCCTCCTTTCAAGCGACAGGGTAATCCCCAGCACATGAATCCTCTTGAATGACGCTCCGCTTTTATCTCCTTGACTGTCTCCTAAAAATGCCAATTTGGACAAGTGTAACCTTCAATAAAAAAAGGGGCATGGTCGCACCCCTTTATATTTAATGGTCAAACGTTGAACAAAAGATCCCCGTAGGTCGGCATGGGCCAGTAATCCTCGTCAACCAGGGTTTCCAGTTTGTCACCGGTCGCCCTCAAAGCCCCCATTTTCACAAAAACCTGATCCCGATAGAAACAGGCGCGCCCGAAGGTATCGCCGCATATGCCGGCAGCCTGCGTTACCGCCTTTTCCAGGGCGACGATATTGTTCCGGAATGCAACGGTCAATAAAGACACCTCTTTCAGTAATTCTTCCTGCACCGAGATATCTGCTTTAACACCCGTCTTTTTAATGGTGTTGATGGAATCTGCCACCATGGCGGCATATTGAATTACGACAGGCAGAATTTGCCGCTTTGCCATTTCGAGCATGGTCAATGCCTCAATGTTGATCACCTTGATATAGTTTTCAAGGTTGATTTCGTAACGGGATTCCATTTCATGTCGACTCAAAATATCGTGTTCTTCGAAGAGTGCTACATTTTTGTCCGCAATCATGGCTTGGATGGCGGCAACGGTCGAATTAATGTTGGGGAGCCCCCTTTCTTTTGCTTCTTCAACCCAGGCATCAGAGTAGTTGTTGCCATTGAAAATGATCTTCCTGTGTTTTTTTACGATTTCCCGTAGCAGTTTCTGAACCTCGGCCTGGAAATCCTGTGCCTTTTCCAGACGGTCCGCAATCTGTTTCAATATCTCCGCTACAATGGTGTTCAGAGTGAAACTTGCCGTGGCTGTGGAGGCGGAAGACCCCACCATTCTGAATTCGAACTTGTTGCCGGTAAAGGCGAAAGGAGAAGTCCGGTTCCGGTCTGTGGAGTCCTTCGGCAAATCCGGCAGGGTCGTGACACCAATCTTCAGCAGGCCGCCTTGACTGGAATTACTCGCCCCTCCGCCCGCGATCTGTTCCAGGATATCCATCAACTGGCTTCCCAGGTAGACCGAGATAATAGCAGGGGGGGCTTCGTTGGCTCCGAGGCGGTGGTCATTACCAGCCGTTGCGGCCGAGGCCCGGAGAAGATCGGCATATTCATCAACACCCTTGATGACTGCGCACAAAAACACAAGGAACTGGGCGTTCTCATGCGGCGTATGTCCGGGCTCAAGCAGATTCTGGCCGTCGTCGGTCGCCATAGACCAATTGATGTGTTTCCCCGACCCGTTTACACCGGCGAAAGGCTTTTCATGCAACAGACAAACCAGGCCGTGCCTTAAGGCGATTTTTTTCATCATTTCCATGGTAAGCTGGTTGTGATCCGTTGCGATATTGGCGGTGGTAAAAATCGGCGCCAGTTCATGCTGAGCCGGTGCCACCTCGTTGTGCTTCGTTTTGGCGGCGACACCCAGTTTCCAGAGTTCCTCGTCCAATTCCTTCATAAAAGTGGAAATACGTTCCTTCAGACTGCCGAAGTAATGATCCTCCATCTCCTGACCCTTCGGCGGTTTAGCGCCGAACAGAGTTCTTCCGGTAAAAATCAGGTCTTTTCGCAGATCGTACATCTGCTTGTCGATCAGAAAATATTCCTGTTCGGGTCCGATGGTCGTGATGACTTTGGCGGTGGTTTTGTTGCCGAAGAGTTTTAAAACGCGCATGGCCTGTCTGGAAAGGGCTTCCATGGAACGCAGCAGGGGGGTTTTTTTGTCCAGGGCTTCCCCGGTGTAGGAACAGAAAGCCGTTGGAATACAGAGGGCGCCGTCCTTGACGAAGGCAGGAGATGTGCAATCCCAGGCCGTGTAGCCCCGGGCTTCGAAAGTGGCTCGCATCCCGCCGGAGGGGAAAGAGGATGCATCCGGTTCACTCTTGATCAGTTCCTTTCCGGAGAACTCCATGATCGCCTTGCCGTCGGCGGTCGGCGAAATGAAGGCGTCATGTTTCTCCGCTGTAATACCGGTCATGGGCTGAAACCAGTGGGTAAAATGGGTCGCTCCTTTTTCGATGGCCCAATCCATCATAGCGATGGCGACGACATCCGCCACGGCGGGGTCGAGATCGAGCCCTTCGTCGACGGTCTTTCGCAGCGCTTTGTAGGTCGGTTTCGGCAAATGTTCCTTCATGATGGCATCGCTGAACACGTTGGAACCGAAAATCTCATGTAAGGAACTTGCTTCTTTGCTGTTTTTAATCATGGTTTTATCCTCTTCAATCTTTCTCATTTCTGACTGGGATGAGATCCGATGTCAATCGGGCGCACAACTATAGCAGAAAAAAAATATTTATATAACTCCCTATCCGGTCAAGATTTTCTATTTATCCGCATAAAAACTCCAGACTCCTGCTTGGAGATGCAGCGTCTGCCCGGACAAGGCGTCTTCTGATAAGAAAGGTGCGGTGAGTTTAGAAAGAGCTTCCGCAATTTATAAAACAGAATGCCGCATCGTCCGGATCCCCCGATATCGGAGAAAAGATTTCGTTGAGGGAGTAAAGGAGTACGGGGAAAAGTCATTCACTCACCTTTGGGAATTGGGCTCCGATATCGAGGATGTGAACATCCACGTTCATACGCTGGTGGTGATTCCGCCAAGGTATGCAGTTGCCCGGGTGGTGCAGTGGCGCAATATATCACGTCACAGTCGGCAAAGGCGCTGAATTTATTTCCGTTATAAAGCTTGCCGGTAGCTGAAATTGAAATTGACCATAGACGTTCAATGCTGTAATAAGCGATCTACTTTTTCTGAGGAAGCGGGTATCCATTCCGGTGACAGCGCCTGTGTGCTGCCGCCCATGACTCTTTCCAGGGAACTCCTTGAAACCATTGACGAACAGACGAAGCGGATCGCCAGGGAAATCGGCGTTGTGGGGCTTATGAACATCCGGTACGCCGTCAAAGACGGCGTGCTTTATGTCCTGGAAGTCAATCCCCGGGCGTCCCGGACGGTTCCATTCGTCAGCAAGGCCATCGGCAAACCCCTGGCGAAGATGTCGACATGGGTCATGCTGGGACAGACCCTGAAAGAGCTTCAATTCACCGGGACCATTCAGCCACGGCATATTTCCGTCAAGGAAGCGGTCTTTCCGTTCAACCGCTTTCCCAATGTCGATATCCTCCTGGGGCCGGAAATGAAATCGACGGGCGAGGTCATGGGTATTGACGAGTCCTTCGGCGTGGACTTTGCCAAATCGCAGATGGCGGTCGGCTTTAAAGTGCCCCTTGAGGGGCGGGTTTTTGTCAGCGTCCACGACGATCATAAGGCGCGGATTGTTCCGGTGATGCGAAGTTTTCATGAAATGGGTTTTACGATCGTGGCCACGCGTGGCACGGCGACGTACCTGTATGAGCAGGGTATTCCCCTGGAAACCATCCTGAAAGTCAGTGAAGGGCGGCCCAACGTCATCGACCGCATCAAGAACGGGGACATTCAGATCATCATCAATACGAGCGTCGGCCGGAAATCGAGCCGGGACGCCTATCATATCCGCCGGGGAGCGCTGGTCTACAATATTCTCTACACGACCACCCTCTCGGGAGCGCGGGCCCTGAGTGAGGCCGTCATGGCCTTGAAACAGAAGGAGTGGACGGTGACGCCCCTCCAGGATTATCACCGGGCCATGCCGAACAAAGGAAATTTATGAGCAGGGACAAAAACGATGAGGAAGTTGTGAGTGTAAGCTTGCCGACCGACGGAAAACCCCGAGATGCCTGCGGGGCTTTTGCCGTTTATGGACACGAGGAAGCGGCCAGATTAACGTTTTTCGGTCTGTTTGCCCTCCAGCATCGTGGGCAGGAAAGCGCCGGAATTGCCGTTGCGGATGGCTGCCAGATCCTGGAGCGCAAGGGGATGGGACTGGTCTCCGAGGTGTTCCGGGAAGAAAACCTGGCGCAACTGCCCGGAACCATGGCGATCGGCCATGTCCGCTATTCCACGACGGGTTCTTCCGTGATTTCCAACGCCCAGCCGTTCCTGGTTCACCATGCCGACGAATATTATGCCCTCGCCCACAACGGCAATCTCATCAACGCCCAGAAATTGCGGTCCGGGCTGGAAGACCGGGGCTCCATTTTCCAGTCCACCATGGACAGTGAAGTCATCATCCATCTGATGGCCCCGAAACTGAAGGACAGCTTTGAGGATGCCCTGGTCCATGCCCTTTCAAGAGTTCAGGGTGCTTACAGTGTCGTCATGCTGACCAAAGACAAGGTGATCGCCGCCCGTGATCCGCAGGGTTTTCGACCGTTATCTCTGGGACGGCTCAACAACCACGGATGGGTCATCGCGTCCGAGACCTGCGCCTTTGACCTCATCGGCGCCCAGTGCCTGCGGGATATCGAACCGGGGGAAATCGTGATCATTGACGAGGCAGGGCTCCGCAGTATCAGTCCTTTTCCCCCGATGAAGCGCTGCCGGTGTATCTTTGAATTGATCTATTTTGCCCGTCCGGACAGCCAGGTATTCGGGGAGAACGTCTATCTGTGCCGCAAGCGCCTGGGACACTGTCTGGCCAAGGAGTACCGGCCCGATGTGGATATGGTCATGCCGTTTCCGGACTCGGGCAATTATGCGGCCCTGGGTTACGCCGAGGAAAGTGGCCTTCCCTTTGAAATGGGGATGATTCGCAACCACTACGTGGGCCGGACCTTCATTCAGCCCACCCAGATCATGCGGGATTTTGGCGTCCGGGTGAAACTGAATCCCGTGCGGCCTCTGCTTAAGGGGAAACGGGTGCTTATCGTGGAGGACTCCATCATCCGAGGCACGACCAGCCGCAACCGCGTGCGGAATCTTCGGGAAAACGGAGCGAAGGAAATCCACATGGCCGTCAGTTGCCCCCCGACGCGTTTCCCCTGTCCCTACGGCATCGACTTTTCCTCCAAGGGCGAATTGATTGCCGCCCAGGAGGGGGATGCCAGCGCGATTGCCCGTTTCATTGGTCTGGAGTCCCTGCATTATCTAAGCGTCGAGGGGATGGTGGCCGCCACCGGCATGCTCGCCGACCAGTTCTGCCTGTCCTGCTACACAGGAGATTACCCTCTGGTCCCGCCGGAGAACCTGGAAAAGCTGTATTTTGAGAAGTAGGGGGGAGCAGAGCGCAGAAGATAGAAGTCGGAAGATAGAAGGACAGAACCCACCGTAGGGGCAACCCTTGCGGTTGCCCTTGATGGGCCGATTATTCACATACCACTAGGGCAGGGGCAAGCCCTGCCCCTACAATGTCAGAATCATTCTTTGGGAAAATACATTTTCGTCTAATTGCGGCACAGTCTCACCGTCAGGCATGCACTTTAGACTCTGCCGTTTTCAATTTGTCGTCCGTAATCGCGGGAAAAAATTCTGCCGACCAGAGAGTAACGACTTCGGGATTTTTGATGAAGGGCAACACGTCTTTCCTGGCTTGATCGAAATCAACCGCCGCAAACCGGTTTTTTAAAAGGCTCTTCAACTCCCGTTCGTTCAACGCCGCATCAGGGGGGAGGTGTCCGGTCTGTTTCATCCTCTCGTTCAAGTGTGCGAGATCCACCGGAATAGATTTGGACAAGAACCAGACATAATCGTAAAAATCGCGTCCCTTGACTCGCGTTTTCCATGACCGGCAGAGCAGGGCGTGTACTTTCCCGGCGAAAAGCGACGGTAGCGAGTGCAGGCGCACCGAATAAGGCACAGGACGCAACTGATACTTCATTTCAAAGGTCGCGCCGCCCGGCGGTTGGGTATCCACTTCCAGCTTCACCCGGATTTGCTCCGCGGGGTGGATACCGGTCACTGGCGGCTGAACCGACGCGATCTTGAGCAGATGAATCTGCGTTCCACCCTTGATGAAGGGCGATTTGACCGGGGAATCATTCTGTTTGATTTTTTCCGTGACCGTCATCTCCAGACCGTAGGCGCCCAGTTCGTCCTGCACAACCGGTGTGAAAGACGACAGATCAAAAGCCGGATCACTCTTCAGGAGCGAAAAATCCAGGTCTTCGGAAAAACGATCCAGGCCGTAAAAGATGCGCAGGGCCGTTCCCCCGTAAAAAGCGGCGTGGTTGAAAAAACCACCGCGGTAAAGTCCCAAAAGCGCAATCTCCTGGACGATTTCATTCAGGGCGTGACGGTAGTCATCGGTGGTCCGGCAATCATACGCTTTGAGCATGTCCTGGATGGCGCTATGCATGATTGACCTCGCTTTCCAGCCATTTCAGAAGGAGCCGGAAAATATGCTTTCTGTACAGCGGGGCCAGAAAAAAGATGCTTTCCCTTCCCAGAGAAAGGACGGCCTCGCGTTCCATCCGCCAGTCTTCAAACAACAACACCTGAAGGGCTTTAACGCTGTCGATGCCCCGCATCTTGTAGAGGGTATCGCAAAGTGCCTTCTCCGCGGTGGCCATAAGATAGTTCTGGCCGTTTTCCGATCCCAGCACAACGCCGTAGGGAAAGACCGTGACCGGCAGATAGTAGTAATAAAAATCACCCAGGGGCGTGTGAAAGCGGCGATCCTTGTTTTTATTGTAAGACGCCGACGTGACAGCCGGCACCCGTTCCGGAATCAGTCCGTAATGGGACAGGGCGTATTCGAAGGAGATGTAAGACGGACCGTAGATGACGGCCGCGAGGCTTTTCAGAGAATAGCCGGTTTCCTGGGCATCCATGTAGATTCCCCGGCGCACCTGAATCACCTCGCCTGACTTGATCATCCGGGTCAGGCGGGCCTTCGGTGAGGCGTAGTCCCGCAGTGCCTCCATCAATACCAAGTGATTCTTTGGCATATTACCTCCAGTAAGTATCAATTAACTGTACTTTCTGGAGAAAGTCAACAACATTTTGTCTTCTCTGTCTCGTTATCACCACGCTGCCCGCCGACCAGTTCTGCCTGTCCTGCTACACCGGCGACTAACCCATCGCCCCGCCGGAGAACTTGGAAAAACTGTGTTTTAAAAAATAGATTGGGAGAAGACAGAAGTGGAAGGCGATTGGGAAGCAAGTTCCTCCCAAGGAGAAATAGGCAAGTCAAGAAAATAGACCTGGCCCCATTTCTTCCGGATTTAAATTTTCCGGCACCCCGGGCCGAGCAGACGGCTGCAGCCGCCTGCTTCCGGAATGACCTGAATCTGCGTGGGAATGCGTTCTTTGAAGGCCGGCACATGGGAGATCACACCGATCAGCTTGCCGTCCTGGTGGAGTCCGGCAAGCGTTTCCAGCGCCGTTTCGAGGGCGTCTTCGTCCAGCGTCCCGAATCCTTCATCCAGGAAGAGCGAATCAACTCGCACATTCCGGCTTGCCATATGGGAAAGACCGAGCGCCAGCGCCAGGCTGACGATGAAACTTTCGCCGCCGGAGAGATTTTTGGTGGAACGGATTTCACCGGCCTGGTAGTTGTCGATGACATTCAATTCCAGAGGTTGCGATGAATCCCGCACGAGCAGATAACGGTCGGTCATTTTCCCGAGCTGCCGGTTTGCGTACCGGGTCATCATGTCGAACGTCAAACCTTGGGCAAAGTTCCGGAATTTCTTCCCGTCCGCCGAGCCGATGAGATCATGCAGGTCGTCCCAGCGGGCGCATTCTTTTTTCTGGGCTTCGATCCCGTTGAGCCGTTCCTTCTGCTTCTCTCTTTGTTTTTTGTTTTCATCCAGGCGCTGTGTCATGGCACCGATGTCATGCCGGACCTGTTTCAGATCCGCATCGCAAGCATCGATGTTTTCCTTGAGAGCTTGGGCAGCCCCTTCCGACAGCTCGATCAGTGCTTTTCCCCGTTCGGCGGACAGCGCCTCTGTTCGATCCTTCCGGCGTGCATCGAGCGCGGTTTTTTCCCCGAGGAGGGATGCTTCGCGTTCCGCAAGCGTCTCCCTCTCGGTTTCATCCAGGCAAGACAGGCGAAAGTCGGTCTCGTCGGCAAAACCGGCCTTCCTGATGCGCTCGTTCAGGCGAGCTTCCGACTGTACCAGTTCAGCTGCCCGGCGTTCGATATTTCCTTTCAGGGCGTCCA
>CAYOYJ010000011.1:0-27236 GCA_964408155.1 uncultured Syntrophales bacterium | reverse complement strand
GCATCGGTATCTGGGATTTCATGACGGACTGGCAGAATTCTCTGACAGGAACCCTTCGGGCGTTCCTGAGTTACCTCGCTCCCGGGTTTTTTTTACTGGGCCCTCAACCGGCAACGCTTAAAAGATGGGATGATCTGAGTCGGCATCGGCAGGTGGTCGGTATCGGCGAATGCGATAATCACGCCACACAAAAACGTCTTTGGGGACTGACCTTTACCGCTTTCCCATTCCGCAAGGCCTTTCGCTTCCTCCGGACACACGTTCTCACCCGAACTCCTTTTACCGGGGACCAAATTGGGGATAAAATCCTGCTCCTGGATGCCCTGAAAAACGGGCATGTGTACGTCGCCCAGGAGTCATTTCGTTCGGCGAAGGGGTTCCGGCTGTCCGTGACGGAGGGGAATCGTCATGCGACCATGGGAGATATCTTTTTACTTGACCAAATATCCCAACTTAGCGTAGACGTACCAGCTGACGGTCATATTCGCGTCGTGAAAGACGGCGCTCTTTATCACGAGGAAATCGGTCAATCAGCATCTTGCTCTATCTCACAGCCCGGTGTGTACCGGGTTGAAGTATTTGCAAAGAGTTACAGCAAGTACCGACCCTGGATCTTTTCAAACCCCGTTTATATAAAATATTTATAAACATGATTAGAATGGCGTGGATTTTCCTCCTGCGTAAGTGAGATTGTGTGTCCTTTTCTCATCCGCTTTTTTCAACGCAGAGGCCTTAAATGAGTCGGGCCGAAAACAATACTCCTCTCCACCGTGCGACTGTTCGCGCTTTTGGAGTTACATAATCGGGAAGGTAGAGTTAATTCGTTAAGTTTGGAAAGGAGGTTTTTATGGAACCAAAATCAGCAGAAGAGGTTCAAAAAAAGAAAATTTATATTCAGGATAACACATTTCGGGACGGACATCAGTCCATTCACGCCACACGAATGAAGACGGAAGACATGATTCCCATTGCAGAAAAGATGGATGAGGTTGGTTTTTGGGCGATGGAAGTCTGGGGTGGTGCGACTTTTGACACCATGCACCGGTTTCTCGGTGAAGATCCTTGGGAGCGCCCTAAGGTCCTGAAGAAATATATCAAGAAGACCCCGTTTTCCATGCTGCTTCGGGGGCAGAATCTGGTGGGTTACCGGAATTACGCGGACGATGTGGTTCGGGCTTTCGTCGACAAGTCCTGTGAAGTCGGTATCGACATTTTCCGCGTCTTTGATGCCCTCAATGACGCCCGAAATTTCCAGACCTGTGTCGAGCGGATCAAGGCGAACGGCAAGCATTTCGAGGGAGCCATTTCCTACTCCCTGACCCAGAGGCGTATGGGTGGTGAAGTCTATAATCTGGATTACTATGTTACCAAGGCCAAGGAACTGGTAAATCTTGGCGCCGATACGATCTGTATCAAGGATATGGCGGGTATCCTTTCTCCCTACGATGCCTTCGATCTGTTTTCCACACTGAAGAAACATGTCACGGTGCCTCTCCATCTGCATAACCACTACACCAGCGGCATGGCCTCCATGACGTATATAAAGGCCATTGAGGCCGGAGTGGATATCGTTGATACCTGTCTGGCGCCCTTCGCCATGCGGACTTCCCAGCCGGCAGTAGAACCGCTGGTGGCGACTCTGGAAGGGACACCTAGGGACACGGGGCTTGATCTTGGGTTGCTGATGGATCTGGGTACGCATCTGGAAGAGATTGCCCCGAAATACGGCAATTTTCTGGCGACCAACACCTTGTCGGTTATTGATACGGGCGTCCTGGCCCACCAGATTCCGGGCGGCATGATTTCGAACCTGATCAGTCAATTGAAGGACATGAAGGCCCTGCATCGACTGAACGAAGTGTATGCCGAAGTGCCGATTACAAGAAAAGAGCTGGGAACGGTACCCCTTGTCACACCGACCTCCCAGATCATCGGTTCCCAGGCCGTTATGAATGTCCTGTTCGGGAAATATAAGATGGTCACCAATCAGATTAAGGACCTGGCCTTTGGTCTGTATGGCAGAACACCGACACCCATCGATCCGGAGGTTCAGGAAAAGGTACTCAAAGGTTACCCGCGGGGCACAACGCCGATCACGGTGAGGCCCGCTGATGTTCTGGAACCGGAACTAGAAGAGGCGAAAAAGGCTATCGGCGATCTGGCGCAGACAGAAGAAGACCTGCTGACCTATGCACTTTATCCCCAGACGGGTGAAGAATACCTGAGAATAAAGTACAACCGGCCGAAAGAGGCCTAAGAAGTCCGTAGCGAGGCTAGCGGTCTCGGTAACGGCTTGCAAACGGACCTGCATTTTTCTGTTGAAGGGGGATGCAGGTTTTTTTATTGGGGAACTTACCGAGGCGCCAGACTGGAATTTGGAATATGTCACTGCGATGGAGAATCTCCGGGATAGTGTTATTCTCTGCGCAGACCATACTTGATCATTTTCAACTGAAGTCCCTTCCGACTGAATCCCAGCTGCTGGGCAGCGCGAGTTACATTTTGCCCACATTCGTCGAGAACTTTCGCAATCAGCTGCTTTTCCATCTCTTCTGTATGATCTTTGATCAAGGTTTTTAAGGGCTTATCGGTGGAGATTTCCG
The DNA here is from genome assembly GCA_964408155.1 of uncultured Syntrophales bacterium. Classification (GTDB taxonomy): domain Bacteria; phylum Desulfobacterota; class Syntrophia; order Syntrophales; family JAAYKM01; genus JAAYKM01. The sequence goes on along the minus strand of CAYOYJ010000011.1, from coordinate 24,633 downwards.
TCGTCGTCGCGGGCGACTCCAGGGCGTACTTGATTTCAGAAGGAATATCCTCCAGGCTGATTTGGCTGTCCTTGGATACAAGCACCAGGCGTTCGATGATGTTTTCTATTTCCCGGACATTGCCGGGCCAACTGTACTGCTGGAACATCTCCCTGATCCGTGGATCGTCCTGACGGACGTGCCGGTCCAGCTTCTGATTGCACTTCTCCAGGAAATATTCCATCAGCGGCAGGATATCTTCTTGGCGTTCCCGCAACGGCGGCAGATGAATGGGAAACACATTTAAACGGTAAAACAGATCCTCCCGAAAACGGCCTTCCTTTACTTCCTGCAGCAGGTTCCGGTTCGTGGCGGTAATAATTCGCACATCGATTTTGATGGTTCGAACCCCCCCGACCCGTTCAAATTCCTGATTCTGCAGCACATGCAGCAGTTTCACCTGCATATCCCGCGGCAGATCGCCGATTTCGTCCAGAAACAGCGTGCCCGTATGGGCCAGTTCAAAACGGCCCGGTTTCGTCACGATGGCACCAGTAAAAGCCCCTTTTTCGTACCCGAAAAGTTCGCTTTCGACCAGGTGTTCCGTAATGGCCCCGCAGTTGATTTTTATGAAGGGATTTTCGCGGCGTGGGCTGTTCCGATGGATCGCGTGGGCGATGAGTTCCTTCCCCGTTCCGGTTTCTCCCGTGATCAGAACAGCTGTTGTGGCCGGTGCGACTTGGCGGATGGTTTCGTAGATCTCAGTCATTTTCGAGCTCGACCCCACAATGCCATAGCGATCGATCTCGTCTTCGTTCATCAGGACCTCATTCTGGTTGAACTCCCGGGTCCGGACGGCCTTTCGGATGACGTTGCGGAGGTCGTCTTGATCGAAAGGCTTCGTGATGTAGTCGAAGGCGCCTTTTTTCAAGGCGTCCACGGCGGTGTTCACCGTGCCATAGGCGGTGATGATAATGACCGGAATGGAGGGGTATTCTTTTGCAACGCGCTCCAGCAATCCCACACCGTCGAGCCGCGGCATCTTGAGATCCGTCACAATGGCTGAAATTTCATTTTCCTTCAGCACGTTTAGGGCGACAAGACCGTCCTCGGCCAGAAAGACCTCATAGCCTTCCTTGCTCAGCATAGCCTTCAATACCAGCCGCATATTCAATTCATCGTCGACAATCAGGATGCGATTCATGGGTTCGTTTCTATTATGTTAAGGGGTTGCTGTCAAGGCGAACCGTTTCCGTTTTGCGTGGCGCCCAGACGGATGAAGAAGATCGTGCCCTTGCCGGGGATGGACTTGACACGAATATAGCCCCCGTGATCCTTGATAATCCGCTGACAGATGGAAAGCCCCAGACCGACGCCCCGTTCCTTGGTGGTGAAAAAAGGTTTGAAGATCTGTTTCAGGTCCTTTTTCGCGATGCCCGGCCCTGTATCGCGGATGTAGATGCCCACGGCCGTTTCCTCTTCATTTTCAATTCTGGTCGTCCGGAAGGAGAGAACGCCCTTGCCGCCCATGGCTTCCACTGCGTTGAAGGCGATGTTCAGGATCACCTGAATCAACTGCTCCGCGTCGGCCGGAATCGGCTGCAGATCCGGATTCAGGTCTGTTTCAAGAATCACCTGGCCGGCCACCGTATCGGCTTGGATAATAGAAATCACCTTTTGGATGATCCGGTTGATATCCTCGGGTCGGGGTGCGATGTGATAGGGTTTCGCGAAGTTGAGGAACTGCGATACGACCCGGTTCAACCGGTTCACCTCTTCAATGATGACGTTTAACAACTTCTTATGTTCCTCGGACTCGATGTCGCTGTTCAGGTACTGAGCCGCACCCTTAATCGATCCCAGGGGGTTCCGGATTTCGTGGGCCAAAACGGGGGCCATTTCTTCCAGCAGGAGGGTCTTTTCCCGTTCCAGCTTCTCGTCAAAGGCATAAAGAGACTGAAATACATCGGTGCTTTCGGGATAGAAATAAGCAAAGATTCGCTTCACGATGATCTTCAGGGGTGTAACGGAAATGACGATTAAAAAGGAAGCGCTCAATACCAGGGTAAAGGGCAGGTGAGTATTCTCTCCAAACAGGCCGAGAACGAAATAAAAAACAATGGTGGCGAACGTTGTAAGAATAAAAATCATCAGTGATTTCGCCAGCAGTTCATACAGGCGGGTCAGGTGAGGGTAGGCAATGATCAGAAGGATGAAATAGATCAGGGCGGCGATGACAATATTGGAAAGCGTCGGCAGAGACAGTCCGAAATAGGAGAACAGATCAAACGTGCAGAGCATGGCCGCCACGACGCAGGCGATGGCCAGGTACATCATCCTTGTTCTTTCCGCGCCGGGTCGCTTGCGATAAATAAACAGCAAAAGGGAAAGAAACGCGCCACCGATGATCAGCAGTGGGTAAAGGTAAGTCAGAAAATGAAAATAAGGCCAGGCCTGAACGGGTGAAAATAAAAGCACGGCCATGACCATACTGAACCCTGCGGTCAGGGCGATGTCCCGCCGCCGGATCACCAGTTTACTCCGGGTTAAGGTGCGCATGAACAGGAGGGCCAACGGAGGCAAGGCCAAAAGACCCCCATATTCCGGGATTTTCCAGAAGGGCTGATGCAGGGTTGCGAAGAAGAAAACCCCGGCGCGATTAAAAAAAAGCGCCAGACAAAGCATGGCAAAGGCGCGCATGACGGCATCTTTATGCCGGGTGATGATGAGCGACACGGCGATGGTCAGGCTGACCGCAGCCAGAATGAATGTCTCCATGAGGGATCGTGCTCCGAATTGATTGATTTAAACGATTCAAACTCTTCTGAGCGGGGAAAGGATCGTTTCCGTGCATTTCATTGACACGTGACCCGCCGCGTCATATATTGTAACCAAAACATGCATGATAAACATGCAAAAGACTCGATAAAGTTATGCCAGAGCGTCCGGATCAAGAATGGGAGCCCGGTTTGTTCGGAGACACGGAGGATCAAACCGAACCGCGGGAACCAAAAATGTACAGGGTTATTCTTCACAATGACCATTACACAACCATGGATTTTGTCGTCGATGTCTTGGTAAAAGTGTTTCATAAACCGGCGGTGGAGGCAACAAAAATCATGTTGGATGTGCATCGGAGGGGGCGGGGCGTTTGCGGCATCTATACCTATGATATTGCGGTGACCAAGGTCAACCGTGTGCAGACGATGGCGAAGATGCGGGAGTTCCCCCTGCGCTGCACCATGGAAGAGGAATAGGATTAACTCATGAAAATCAGTGAAACTTTGAATCAAATTATCATGGCCGCCTATGCGGAAGCCAATATCAGGCACCATGAATATATCACGCCGGAGCATCTCCTGTACGCGGCGCTTTTCTTCGAGGAGGGCGTCGAGATCATCGAGAACTGCGGCGGCGATCCGCAGCATCTGAAGAACCTGCTTGACCGCCACCTGCAGGAGACACAGGTTGCCGTCGGTGACCGGAAAGTGGTCCAGTCGGCCGGTTTCCAGAACATTCTGGAGCGCGCCGTGTGGCATTCGACGTCTTCCCAGAAAGAAGTTCTGGAGTTAGGCGACGTCATGGTCTCCCTGTTTGACGAGAAAGAATCTTATGCGGCCTTTTATCTGCGCAAGGAGGGCATGACTAAACTGATCCTCCTGAACTACATCTCCCATGGCGTTTCGGTTTTTCCCATTGCGACAGCGGAAAATGAGCGGCGGGATGAGGGTGAAGGCGGTGAAGAATCCGGGCACATGGATAGAGAAGCCGGAGAGAGTCCGAGCAAGCTCCTTGGTTCTTTTACGACGGAGTTGACGGAGAAGGCCTCGAAAGGAGAACTTGATCCCGTGATCGGCCGCGAAGAGATCCTTGAGCGGACCCTGCAGGTTCTCTGCCGGCGCCTGAAAAACAATCCCATCCATGTGGGCGACCCCGGCGTCGGAAAAACGGCGATTACGGAAGGGTTGGCCCAACTGGTCGCACAGGGCAAGGTTCCCAAAAAGCTCATGGGTTCAAAAATATACGCCCTCGACATGGGGGCCATGCTGGCCGGTACGCGCTATCGCGGCGATTTTGAGGAAAGAATGAAGCGAGTGATTGCGGAACTGCAGAAACAGAAAAAAGTCATCCTCTTCATCGACGAGATTCACAATATCGTCGGCGCCGGGGCGGTTTCCGGCGGGTCCATGGATGCGTCCAACATCCTGAAACCCGCCCTGTCGCTGGGAAAACTCCGCTGCATCGGTTCGACGACCTACGACGAATACCGGAAGTATTTCGAGAAGGACGGCGCCCTGTCCCGACGGTTCCAGAAAATCGAAATTCCTGAGCCGACCGTCGATCAAACCGTCGATATTCTGCACGGTTTGCGCGACAAGTACGAAACCTATCATCATGTCGTCTACACCGAAGACGCCTTCCAGGCGGCGGCGGAACTTTCCAGCCGCTATATCAATGATCGTCGTCTGCCCGACAAGGCCATCGACGTCATCGACGAGGCGGGAGCCCTGGCGTCAATGCGACGCGGCAACGACGACGAGTTCTGTCTGATCAGCCGCGAGGAAATCGAAGCGGTGGTAGCAAAGATGGCGCGCATCCCGGAGAAAAATGTTTCTTCATCGGATGTCGAGAAGCTCCTCAATCTGGAATCCGATCTGAAATCGCGTATCTTCGGTCAGGACGAGGCCGTCGAAAAGGTCGTGGATGCGATCAAGCGGTCTCGCGCCGGATTCCGCGAGCCTCAGAAACCCATTGCGTCGCTTCTGTTTGTCGGACCCACCGGCGTTGGAAAGACCGAACTGGCGAGACAACTCGCGGAGCTGATGGGGATTCCCCTGCACCGCTATGATATGGGCGAGTACCAGGAGAAGCATTCCGTGGCCAAGCTGGTGGGAGCCCCTCCGGGTTATGTTGGTTATGAAGAAGGCGGCCTTTTAACGGAGGCAATCCGGAAAACGCCCTATGCGGTCCTGTTGCTGGATGAGATCGAAAAGGCCCACGAGGACATCTTCAACGCTCTGCTTCAGGTTATGGACTACGCAACCCTGACGGACAACACCGGCAAGAAGGCAGATTTCAGAAACGTCATCATTTTAATGACTTCCAATGCGGGAGCCCGGGAAATCGGGCGTCAAATTATCGGTTTTGAAGGAAAGCCCGTCGACCGGAAGGCTGTTTTTGATGCCGTGGAGCGAATATTCTCGCCTGAATTTCGGAACCGTCTGGATGGTGTGGTCAACTTCAACGGGTTGACCGATGTGGAAATCCTCCGGATTGTCAACAAGGCTATCGATGATTTCCGATGTCAGCTTGAGGAAAAGCGCGTCCGGCTCGATGTGACGGAAGCCTGTTCCGCATGGCTGGCGAAGAAAGGTTATTCCCATGAATTCGGCGCCCGGGAAATCGGACGCCTGATTCAGGACAAGATCAAGAAATTCTTCGTGGACGAAGTCCTCTTCGGCAAGCTCAAGTCCGGCGGCTTGGCGGTGGCGGACATCGAAAACGACGATGTGGTGATCCGGGTTGTCGAATCCGGTAAGGCTGAACCGGTTTTGCCCGAAACCGTGAAAGAATTGGTATAGTCTTGTGAAATACATCAACAAAATCGGTCTCTTTTTGTTGTGCGGTGTTGTGTGGGTTTTGCTGTGGGGCTGTAAGGGTACACTCCGGAACTACGGGTCTTATATTCCCGACACGGACACAACCCGCCTGTTCGAGTCGGGGAAGCCATCCCCTTTATACAAGTACTACTACTGTGGTCCTGAATCAGGCCCAACGGCGATCCTGGGGGTGAAGCAGGACTATATCCTGGAAGAACGGCTCTGGCAGAAAATCGACTCGAAATCCGGGGCGTACGGGAAGATCCTGGAAGGGATGCAAAACCGGACCCTGCGCCTCGGTCAATCCCTGAGGGGTTATGTGCTTTACGGACCCGATAAAGCCCCGCTGGGGATCTGGTATTCCGTTTTCGATGCCATGCCGAAAGTCCATCTCATCGGCGAAAAAATGATTGAGGTCACCGGACCACCGTCCGATTTATATGAGCGGTATGAAGACAAGGATATGTCGACTCATTGAGAATTGCCACTATATCACGCTAAAACACTGCATTATACAAAGTACTTTGGTATGGCTGGTTTAGGCTCTGGTCATTTTTCCTTTTTGTGTACCTTGTCATGACAAAGGGTACAGAGAGCCTCCAGATTACCTTCGGTATTTTTACCACCTTTTGCATGATGTTGTTTGTGGTGCAATTCTAGATGTCGTGGATCCGAGGGATTCCATTCGCTATGAGACCAGCCGCAATGGCTGCACCTGTATCCATATCGCCTCAGAACTTCTCTACGGACGTCGTCAGGAATTTTTCGGTCGTGTTCAGGACTTTGCCGGTCGGCCTGTAAGACATAAACACCTACCCCCAAGTCAGGTTGTCCGGTTGTCTTTGTAACGATAGGCCAGCCGAACTCTGTTCTCAACTCACGTACCCGTCGCGCCCATTCCGTCTTATCCCCGGCCGCATAACGCAACTCTTCATTAGTTACGGCCAGTCCGATGTTAGCTTTCAAGAAAGCTAGTATCTTATCACGTACCGAACCTTGCTGCTTTCGAATAGCATTAGCCAAATTCCAACGATGAGCTGCATCACGGTCCTGTTCGGCTCGAAGTAGCACATATTCATTTGGCTTCATGGCCCTAAGTTGATCTGGTACCCCTTCCTTTTCCTCTTGATTCATTTCATTGATCGTAACTCCGCTAACAATCGCCCAGCCAAATTGAACGCGTAGTTCACGAAGTCGCCGTGCATACTCTTGTATTCCTGAGATTACAAGCAATTCGTCTCCGTTGATAATAGTTTCGGGATAGGTGCGAAAATAGTGCAGAATTCGATCTCTTGCTGCTGATGAATACACAGATGGAATCAGTGCTTTCCCCAAATCGCGTATACTATGGAATATAGGAACCAAGGCAAGAACCTTCTCCCTCAAATCTCCCGATTTAAGTTCTACCTCAAAGTTTTTAATTAAACCTACCAGTTTCTTGCGGATATATTCGGGGTCAGGCTGATTGCTTGTCTTCATACAGGAACCTCTCTAATTTGATAGCTAAGATATCGGAAACTTTCGTTTCGCACTGCCATATCACAAGAAATTTCCAGCCCAAGCTCGTTAATTCTTGTTGGAATTGCTTGTCACGTTCTAGGTTGCCATCAAGCTTTTTGTTCCAAAACGCTTCATTCGTGGTAGGTCGCTTTGAACGCGAGCATTCCTGGTGTTGATGCCAAAAACACCCGTGCACAAAAATCACTTTTTTATAACGGGGAAGTACGATGTCAGGATTACCCGGCAAGTCCCGTCGATGAATACGGAAGCGAAAACCCATGCGATGTATGAGTGATCGTACCAGCAACTCGGGCTTGGTGTCGCAGCCTTTCACTCGACCCATGATCCAACTTCGCTTTTCTTTGGAATATACATCTGCCATTTTATTTGTTTTCCATGGTCAATAGCATATAGACCACGTCGGCTACCCTTGCAGCCAATGCGGGAGGCACTGCATTACCAATTTGTTTTGCTATTTCGATTTTCGAGCCCTTAAACACAAAATCATCAGGAAACGACTGAAGACGAGCTGCTTCCCGATGGGTAATCGGACGGTGTTGTTCCGGATGGAGGTAACGGCCCTTCTCCGGTTTGAAGAATTCAGTCCGTATAGTGAATGCTGGGCGATCCCACCACAAACGCCCAAAGAGATCTGTTCCTCCACTTTCTTTTCTAATCCAGCAGCCCGGTGTCAGTTCCGGTGCGGTTTTCTGGAGGTCGAAACGATTCATCCCTTCTCCGGGAATCGCTCTGTACCGGGCAAGGCTCAATGGTGTTGGTGTACGTCCGAATTGAAGATCAAGAGGAGGAGCTTCATTTCTCAACTCAGTGCCGACAGGTGACGATAAATCTGAAATTGCATCACGAACGGTACGCCACCTTTCGGCATTAGGCAAATAGCCGTTGCCATTAAGAAAGGCTATTTGCGCGGCTTTCTTGGAGGGGTCAAAATTTGTCTTTCTTGGAGGAAATACATAGGCCGGATTGAAAAACTTACAACCGATAATAAAGGCCCGTCGACGTGTTTGTGGTACACCATAATCGGCAGCACATAGAACGTCACCCCACACTTTAAATCCCATTGCTTCCGCAGTCCCCATGATTTCACCATGCTCGAAAGACCCCAAGAGTTGGGGTACGTTCTCCATGACAAAAATCCTCGCTCCCGATCTTTCTATTATCTCAAAATAGGGCCGCCAGAGTTGTTTGCGTGGATCACCTTCGCGCTTTTTATTCAGGAGACTGAAGCCCTGACAAGGCGGACCACCAACTACCACATCAGCTTGCGGTATTTCAGTCGCGGGATCACTAAGAACATCCACAATATCGCCTGTAAAACAATGATCACCGAAGTTAGTTTTGTAAGTCTGGACACAATAACTGTTAAAATCATTAGCCCAAACTGGATCAAACGCGTGACCGAAGGTTTTCGAGAAACCTAGCGTCATTCCTCCGGCACCCGAAAAAGCATCGATTAGACGAAAGCGTTTACGCTTTCTTGAAAGTTCGCCATCGATCCTAGATTCATAAATGCGCTGCTCTTCCCGGAGAAGCCATTGATTGTTAATTTCATCGTTAGTTTTATATTCCATCTCGGTAAATTTGATTTGTACAATTATTCTAGTAGATTTGATTAGTTACTTCATACAAATTCTGATGGGGATGCTTTCCTGATTAGTATACCCCGTATCATGAATAAATTGACGATAACAGAAGAATTTATGGTTTGCATGCATAGGAGTACAATTTACACCTGCATAAGGAAGGAATTAACTATCGTTTATGCCTGCAATTTCAGCGTCCTGACAAACGGTGCTTTCCGTCCGGTGACGGCGTGGTATTTGACGGCCGGATAGCCCAAAGCGATGACGCTGTAAACCGTCTCCTCCTTGGGAATTTCCAGAAAGCGTTTGATAGCGGGTTCTCTTTTGATGGCTTCAACGGCAAACCCGATGAGACAGGTCCCCAGACCCAGGGCGTGCGCCCCCAGAAGGATGTTCTGGGTGGCCAGGAGGGCGTCTTCCGCCGGGCAGGACGCGCTGGACCGGCAGCTCACAATGATCCCCGCCGGTGCCCCGTGAAACACGCGATCCCGGCCGTCACGTCGCCATTCCTCCAGGGCTTCGGCAATACGGTCATGGTAGTTCCGGTAGTAAAAATCCAGTTCCGGCTTGCCGCACCACTTCAGCAGATTTCGCAGCCAGGTCCGCTCCGAAACCCGGTTCAGTCGGCGGTAGAAATCGGCAATCTTTTCGCCGAAGGCGATCATCTCTTTGCGGTTCGGAATCAGTGTAAAGGCCCAGAGCTGGCTGTTCGTGCCGGAAGGGGCGGTAACGCCGATTTTGACAAGGTCCCGGAGGATCTCCGGGGCGACGGACCGGTCGATGTAGCGGCGGCAGGAGCGCCGGGACGCCATGAGGCGGACCAGTTCCGCCACATCGGATTTTCCCCAGGGAAGCCATGCGGAATCCATCTGAAAGGTTTCAAAGACGTGGGCATCCGGGTCAAGATTGGTGACGGTGATCGCCCCGACGGGACAGACGGCGGCGCACTGGCCGCAGGACAGGGAGTGCTCTCCCGTGACGACGGCCTTCCCATCGACCATGGACAGGGTGTCCGACGGACAGATTTCCACACAGAGGCCGCAGCCGTTACAGCGGTTTGGGTCAACGACTGTAAAAACCTGCCGTTCCATGATCTGTCTTCTCCAGGTAAGTCAGCAAATCCTCGGGCCGATCGGCCATGAAGTCCGGATAGGCGGCCATGATCCGCTCCCGGGGATGCCAGCCCCAGGTTACGGCCACGGCATGCACGCCGGCATTTCTGGCCTCCCGGATGTCTCCCGCCGTGTCGCCGATGTAGTAGATCTGATCTTGAGCGATTCCGAATAAATACATCACGAGATTGATTTTCTCCTGTTTGCTGTAGGCCGTGTCCGACCCGAGAATTTCCTGGAAATAACCATCAATATGATAGGCTTCCAGGGCTTTCCGGATGATGCCTGAGGTGTTGGACGAGATGATCGCCAGAAAATGGTCCCGGTGCAGACTCTCCAGGATGGGAAACAGAAACCGGTGGGGTTCCAGTTGTTCATAGTGAATATCATTGAAAATATCTTTGGACGCCGCCATGAATTCCTGCAGATCCACGCCCTTTTTAACGATACCTTCATAAAAGTTATCCTCGAAGAGATCAAGAAAGTCATCCTGGGTCTGGACAATCGGGTTGCCGATTTTCTCCAGGCAGGTTTTGACGGTTCGCTCGTACACAGACAGGGAATCGACGATGACGCCGTCGAAGTCGAATAACAGAAGTTTGGACATAAATTTATATTCCTTTGATAGTTATTTATTCGTTAAATTTAACTCGTGCAGCAAAATCATAAGGCGGGCACGAAACACCTTCTTCCGTAATGATCGCTGTGATGTAACGCGCCGGAGTTACATCGAAGGCGGGGTTAAACACCGTGATGCCTTCCGGGGCCACCCGGCGACCGCCCCAGGTGGTGACCTCCTCCGGGTCCCGTTCTTCGATGGGAATGGCACTGCCGTCCAACATGGCCGGATCAACCGTCGATGTCGGAGCGGCGATGTACAAGGGAATCCCATGTTCCTTCGCCAAAACCGCCAAAGTATAGGTGCCGATCTTGTTGGCCGTGTCGCCGTTTTTGGCGATCCGGTCGGCGCCGGTGATGATCCCGGCGATTTTTCCCCGGGACATGAGAAAGCCCGCCATGTTGTCCGTAATGAGCGTTGCCGGAATCTGCTCCCGCATCAGCTCCCAGGCTGTAAGCCGCGCCCCCTGGAGAACCGGCCGGGTTTCATCAACAAAAACCTGAATCTTTTTGCCCTGTTCCCATGCCGTTCGGATGACGCCCAAGGCCGTGCCGTAGCCCCCGGTGGCGAGTGCCCCGGCGTTGCAGTGAGTGAGAATCGCATCCCCGTCCCGGATCAGTTCCGCGCCGAAGGCGCCGATTTTCCGGTTACAGGCGATGTCCTCATCCAGAATTCTTCCGGCCTCGTCGATCAGGATCTGGCTGAGTGCTGCGGTATCGAAGGGGGCATCGGGATAAGCAATACGGTCAAAAAGCGCCTTCATCCGCTCGACGGCCCAGAAGAGATTGCGGGCGGTGGGGCGGCTGGCCTGAAATTCGCGGCATAATGCGTCAAAGGTTTCACGGAAAACAGAAGGCGAATTATCCGGCGCCTCCAGCATCCCCAGGGCGATCCCCATGGCGGCGGCGATGCCGATGGCCGGGGCGCCCCGAATGGTCAGGTCATTGATCGCCGCGATGACCTCCCGGTGGGTATGGCAGGTCAGGTAACATTCTTCCCGAGGCAGGCGTTTCTGGTCGATCATGACGACCGTGTTGTCCTGCCAGGTGATGGTTCTGATCATGACTGATCCAGTTTCTTCTTCAGAAGCTCGTTGATCAACTGCGGGTTGGCTTTTCCCTGAGTGGCCTTCATGACCTGGCCGACGAAGTAGCCGAAGAGTTTATCTTTACCGCTCCGGTACTGTTCAAGCTGGTTCGGATTGGCGGCGATGATCTCGTCGATTACCTGGACGAGTGTGCTCTCGTCGGTGATCTGAACCATGCCCTTCTCTTCGATGATCGTCCGGGGCGGTTTCCCTGTTCTGTACATCTCCTGGATCAGGTCTTTGGCCATCTTGCCGCTTATCGTCCCCTCTTCGATGAGGCGGATCATGTCGCCCAATGCTTCGGCGGAAACGGGGCAGGTGTGGATGTCCCCCTTGTCTTCGTTAAGGAAACGCAGCAGATCCCCCATGACCCAGTTGGCGGCAGGTTTGGGTTTGCCGCAGACCTTCACGACGGCTTCGTAGTACTCCGCCAGGGGTTTGCCGGCCGTGAGGACCCCGGCATCATAGGCCGGGATTTCGTATTCACGGATAAACCGTTCGCGCTTCTCAAGCGGCAGTTCAGGGAGCGTGCTTTCCACGTCTTTGATCCAGGCATCGTCCACATGGATCGCCACCAGATCGGGATCGGGGAAATAGCGGTAGTCGTGGGCCTCTTCCTTGCTCCGCATGGGGAGCGTTACACCCTGAGTGTCATCCCACAGGCGCGTCTCTTGGACAATTTCCCCGCCGCTTTCCAGGATGTACTCCTGACGTTTGATTTCGTATTCCAATGCCCGCTGTACATTGCGGAAAGAATTCATGTTTTTGAGTTCAGTCCGAATACCGAAGGCTTCCTGGCCCACCGGACGCAGGGACACGTTTGCGTCACAGCGGAAACTGCCTTCCTCCATATTGCCATCGCAGATTTCCAGATAGACAAGGGTTTCGTGGAGACGCCGCAGATACGCGACGGCTTCTGCGATGCTACGGATATCCGGTTCGCCGACGATTTCGATCAGGGGCACCCCGGCGCGGTTGAGGTCCACGTAGCTCGACGGCGAGTGTTCGTCATGAACAAGTTTTCCGGCGTCTTCTTCCATGTGAATCCGGGTGATGCCGATGCGCTTTTTCCCCGTCCCGGTTTCGATGTCCACATAGCCGTGTTCGGCTAGGGGCAGGGCGTACTGGGAAATCTGATAGCCCTTGGGGAGATCGGGGTAGAAATAGTTTTTCCTCGCGAAATTGCTCATGAAATTGATCCGTCAGTGGGTCGCCAGAGCCATCTTCATGGCGAATTCCACGACGGTTTTGTTCAGTACCGGGAGCACCCCGGGCATACCCAGGCAGACCGGGCAGGTATGGCTGTTCGGCGCGGCACCGAATTCGGCGGAGCATCCGCAGAATATTTTCGAGTTCGTTAAAAGCTGGGCGTGGACCTCCAGCCCAATCACCGGATCATAATGCATTACAGGGCAGGTCTCCTTTTTTCAATCGCGGCGCATTGCTCATAGACATGGGCGATCCGGAGGAGTTTTCCCTCCGCGAAGTGCCCGGCCAAAAACTGAACGCCGATAGGTAAACCCCGGGTGCTGAAGCCGCAGGGAACGGAAATACCGGGGATGCCGGCAAGATTGGCGGATATGGTATAGATATCAGACAGATACATCCGGAGAGGATCATCGATTTTCTCTCCGAGTTTGAAAGCCGGCGTCGGCGACGTCGGGGTCAGGATAACATCGCACTGCCGGAAGGCGTTGTCGAAATCTTCCTTGATCCGGCCCCGGACCTGGGAGGCTTTCTTGTAGTAGGCATCGTAGTAACCGGAGGAAAGGGCGTAGGTGCCCAGCATGATCCGGCGCTTGACCTCCGCCCCGAAGCCCTCGGAGCGAGTCTTTTTGTACATCTCCAGGAGATCCCGCGCGTTTTCCGCCCGGTGACCGAACTTGACGCCGTCGTAGCGGGCCAAGTTAGAACCGGCCTCGGCGGTGGCGACGATATAATAGACAGCAACACAATAGTCGGTATGCGGAAGCGTTACCTCAACGCACCTGGCGCCGGCCGCCTCGATTACTGCCGTTGCTTTTTTCACCGCTGCCAAGACTTCCGGATCAATACCCGCCTGAAAATACTCTTGGGGGATACCGACGGTCCACCCCACGATATCCTTGTTCAGAAAAGATTTGTAATCCGGCACGTCAACCTTTACCGAGGTCGAGTCTTTCGGGTCATAGGCGCAGATGGTGTTCATCATGATGGCACAGTCTTCGACATCCTTCGTGAAGGGGCCGATCTGATCAAGCGATGAAGCGAAGGCGATGAGGCCGAAACGCGATACCCGGCCGTAGGTCGGCTTCATGCCGACCACACCGCACAGAGAGGCGGGTTGACGGATTGATCCGCCCGTATCCGTCCCCAGGGAGGCGATGCATTCGTCGGCTGCCACGGCCGCGGCGGAACCGCCGCTGGAGCCTCCGGGAATCCGATCCGTATCCCAGGGGTTGCGAGTTACGCCGAACCAGGAGGTTTCCGTTGAAGAGCCCATGGCGAATTCGTCCATGTTGGTCTTCCCGACCAAAACCGCCCCTGCCTGTTTGAGGGCCGTCACGACGGTTGCGTCGTAAGGGGGAACGAAATTATGCAGAATATGGGATCCGCAGGTCGTCTTAAAACCCTGGGTGCACAGAATATCCTTCAGTGCAACCGGAATGCCGCAGAGGTCACTCTGATCGCCATTTTGGATGCGCCGGTCTGCGTCCACCGCCGTTTTCAGCGCCTCATCCCGCACGAGAGAGATGTAGGCGTGGATTTTTTCCTCCACTGCGTCGATCCGGGCGAAGACGGATTCGGCGGCGGCGACGGCCGTCGTTTCACCGGCGCGCAGCCTATCCCGTAATGCGTGAATGGTCAGTTGATTCAGCTCCATAAAATCCTCAATTTATTCAATCACTTTCGGTACGCGGAAACTGCCGTCCCGGATTTCGGGCCCGTTGACCAGGGCGGCGTCATCGGTAAGAGAAGGCGTCACGATGTCTTCCCGAAAGGCGTTGGCCGTGGGAATGGCATGGGTCATCGGCTCCACGCCCGTCGTGTTGACCTGATTTAACTTATCAATATAAGACAGAATCTTGTCCATTTGGAGAGTAAATTTTTCCACTTCCTCCTCGCTGAATTCCAGGCGCGCCAGATGGGCCACGTAGTCCACTTCTTCTTTGTTGATCTTCAATGTCCGTTCCTTTCTCTTCCTCGTGTTTACTGAATGCGTACCGGACAATCCGCTTGAGTTCATTAAGCAAAGGATAATATCATATTTCAGGCCAAAACGGCCTGATCTGGGTAATGACCTGATCGATTTGGGCGATTTGATCACTTCGGCAGGAGGCATCGATCCGGTCCAAATCTTGATCGGCAAGGCGGGTTTCGTCCCTCAATTCCCGGAGAACCGCCTGTATTGACGTCGCCAGGGCGGCCAGGTTATATCCCCCCTCCAATGTCAGAAGGATTTTCCCTCCGCAGCAGGCGTCGGCCTCTTGCATCAAGATCCGCGTCAGAGCCGCGTAACCCCGGGCGGTCATACTCATACTTCCCAGGGGGTCGTCGCCGTGGGTGTCAAACCCGGCTGAAACCAGAATCAGATCGGGCTTAAAGCGCCGGGTTACCGGCGCCAGAATCTTGCGGAATATCCTGACGTACAATCCGTCGTCTGCGCCGTAGGACAGGGGACAGTTGATGGTGTAACCCGTCCCTTTGCCGTGACCCGTTTCATGCAGATGTCCCGTTCCGGGATAGAAGGGGTACTGATGAGTCGAAAAATACAGGACCCGATCATCGTCGTAAAAGCTGTGCTGAGTGCCGTTGCCGTGGTGCACGTCCCAGTCGACGATCAGCACCCGCCTGACGATGCCTTGGTTTAATGCATGACATGCGGCAATGGCCACGTTGTTAAAGATACAGAATCCGGCGGCGCGGTCCGCCTCGGCATGGTGCCCCGGCGGACGGACAAGGCCGAAGGCGCTGTCCAGTCGACCGTCCAGCACATGATCGACAGCATGACACAGGCTTCCGGCCGCCAGGCGGGCGACATCATACGACTCTTCCGTGGCGTCCGTGTCGGGATCAAGGGAAACGTGAAAATGACCGCTGGTCCGTGCAATCCGATCGATATAGGCGCGGCTGTGTACCTCTCGAAGTTCTTCCATGGTAGCAAAACGGGTCGGAATTTCAAAGAATCGCCCTGCCATCTCGGGGGCCTCCAGCATCTTGTAGACGGCCTGCAATCGGGCCGCAGACTCCGGATGAGCGGGGTCGCTTCCGTGACGGAGAAATCGACGATCCTTGATGATGCCGGTTTTACGATACATCGCCTGTGCTTTCCTTGATGTTCGGCCCGGTTTGTTCCTCGTTTAACAGGACGCCTACCGCGCCTCGCGTCTATCATAAAACCCCCTGAAAAGCAAAAGATTTCCGCCTCGCCGAGCCGATACAAATCCGTTGACAAAAAGAAGAGGCCGACGATATAGTTCCCCCGAATTCTACCCAAGGAGGGACAACATGTTTGGTATCGGCATGCCTGAAGCCATTTTAATCGGTATCGTGGCCCTGCTTGTCGTTGGACCGAAAAAATTGCCGGAACTCGCCCGGACCCTGGGAAAAGGGTTGAACGAATTCCGCCGGACGGCCAGCGACGTGACGGACGGTTTCAAGGAGACCATCAAGGCCGATGAGATTAAAAAGGATGTGGAATCCATGAAAAACTCCCTCCTTTACGGTCAGGGTGACGAAGATAAAACCGACGCCCCTCCCACGCTGCCATCCGGGAGCGCTGAGAATACACCGCCGTCCGCGCCGAAGGGCGATGCCCCCCAAAGCTGAGTTGTTATCCGAATGTCATAAAAAGACCAAGGTTTGCTGATGGATAATCCCGTTGAAGAGAAACTGCCCCTGACCGCCCATTTGGAAGAACTGCGTAAGCGTCTGATGCGCGTACTCATCATGGTGGGGCTCGGATTCGGGGTCTGCTATACGTTCAAGGACTGGTCGTTCAAAATCATCACGAAACCGCTGGTAGAAGTGCTGCCCCAAAACACGTCCCTGATCTATACGGGGTTGCCGGAGGCTTTTTTCATCCACATGAAGATCGCCTTTTTTGCTTCTTTGTTTGTGACGAGTCCCTACACCCTCTACCAGATCTGGAAGTTCATTTCGCCGGGTTTGTACGCGAAGGAAAAGAAATATGTTGTTCCCTTTGTCCTTTCCTCGACCCTTTTATTTGTCGGGGGGGTGTTGTTCGGGTATTTCATCGCCTTGCCTCCGGCCTTCAAATTCTTTGTTTCATTTACGACGGATGTTTTAAAGCCGATGGTTTCCTTCCGGGAGTACCTGGGGCTGACCCTGAAATTTCTTCTGGCCTTTGGTCTGTCCTTTGAAATGCCGGTTTTCATGTTTTTCCTAACCAAGCTGGGGATCGTCAATGCGACGATGCTGTCGAAGCAGCGGCGTTACGCCATCCTCATCATTTTTATAGCAGCGGCGATTCTTACCCCATCGCCGGATGCGTTGAGTCAGATCCTTATGGCCGTGCCCCTGATGCTGCTATACGAAGTCAGCATCGTTGTTTCGAAAATCGCAGGGCGCAAAAGAAAAGAGGCAGCTACGGAGGAGATCAACACCGATGGCCGGTAAAAATCCGTCCAAACGCAAAACGCCTCTTCGTCGGGGCTGGTTGAAATCAAAACTGATCCGGATATTGCTGGTCATCTTTTTTCTGTTCCTGCTTTTTGTCCTGGTCGGCAGCAGTATCATCTATTACGTGCTCCTCCAGGAACTGCCCAGTATTGCCGCCCTGAAAGATTTTCGTCCCAGTATTGCCACGCGTGTCTACGATGACAACAACGAACTGATTGACGAGTTTTTCCTCGAAGACCGCAAGCTCATTAAGGTTTCCGATGTTCCCCGCTACGCCGTCATGGCGTTTGTTGCGGCGGAGGATGCGCGATTTTTCCATCACGGCGGGCTTGATTTCCAGAGTATTACCCGGGCCTTCTATAAAAATCTGGAGGCGGGCAAAATTGTCCAGGGGGGAAGCACCATCACCCAGCAGGTTGCCAAATCGCTCTATCTGTCCCCGGAGAGGAAGTATATCCGGAAAATCAAGGAGGCCATTTTGGCCTATAAGATCGACCGTTATCTGACAAAGGAAGAGATCCTCAACCTGTATTTGAATTATATCTATCTGGGTCACGGCACCTACGGGATCGAAGCGGCCGCTGAGGGCTATTTCGGCAAGAGCGCCCGCTACCTGACCCTGGCGGAAGCGAGCATGCTGGCGGCGCTGCCCAAAGCCCCGACGACCTATTCGCCCTTTCTGCATTATGACAAAGCCAGGGAGCGACAAGGCTATGTTCTGGCCAGGATGGTCGAAGATGGCTACATTACCGCCGATCAGAAAGACGCGGCTCTCCGGGCTCCCATCGAACTGCGTTCCTTCCGGCCCAGGGAAAAGATCGCTCCGTATTTCATCGAGAACGTCAGGCGCTACGTCCAGGCGAAATACGGCAGCGATGTCCTGTACAAGGAAGGCCTTGAAATCTATACCACCTTGAATATTTCCATGCAGAAAAGTGCCAATGAGGCCCTGGAGAGAGGTCTCAAGGAACTTGAAGCCCGCGGAAACTATAAAAAAGAGCCGGTCCAGGGGGCGCTTTTGTGTATGGATGTCAAGACCGGCGCCATTCGGGCCATGGTGGGCGGCCGGGATTATACCAAAAGCGAGTTCAACCGGACGACGCAGTCCATCAGGCAGCCGGGTTCGGCCTTCAAACCTCTCATCTACACGGCGGCTTTCGATAAGGGGCTTACGCCGGCGACCTGTCTGGTGGATTCTCCCATCGTCTTCGAAGATCCTTCCCAGGATGACGGTTTCTGGAAGCCGAAGAACTTCGACGGTAAATTTATGGGGCCGATTACCTTGCGGTATGCCCTGGTTCATTCCCGGAACGTTATCACCGTGAAACTGCTTCAGGAGATCGGTGTGGATTATGCGATCGCCTACGCAACCAATATGGGAATTACGTCTCCGTTGGCCAAAAACCTCTCCATCGCCTTGGGTTCCTCCGGCGTTACCCTACAGGAAATGGTCCGAGCCTATGGTGTGCTGGCCAACGGCGGGAAGCGGGTCGCCCCCTATTTCATCAAGAAAATCGTGGATCGAACGGGGCAGGTGTTCGAGGAATCCCAGGTTGTGGAAGAACAGGTCATTGATCCGCGCATTGCCTTTCTCACGACGTACATTCTGCAGGATGTTGTGGAAAGCGGTACGGGATACCGCGTGAAAAGTATCGGCCGGCCTGTGGCCGGGAAGACGGGCACCACGAACGATAACCGGGATGCGTGGTTCATGGGCTTTACCCCGTCTCTGGTAACCGGGGTTTGGGTTGGCTTTGATAAAGATGCGACCCTCGGTAAAGAAGAGGTCGGCGGCCGGGCCGCAGCGCCGATCTGGCTGTATTTTATGGAGAAAGCACTTCAATCTTATCCGGTGGAGGTATTTCCCGTGCCGGAGGGGATTGTTTTCGTGAAAATCGATCCCGATACCGGCTTACCCGCCAGGCCGACTGCGGGGAATGCCGTTTTCGAGGCCTTTCTGGACGGCGCCGACCCCGACAGTGGGGCTTTCTCGCGTCCGGACCTGCTGCCTGAGGGGATTTATCGAGGCAACGGAACCGTTCCCTATTGATTTCGGTTTGTTACAACGGATAAGTTTAAAAAGTTGTTGACAATCCCTTTTCCCTGTCGTATGAAACACTCCCAATTAAAAAATTTTTTGGAAAATCGTATGCAGAATCGAGAGAATAGCACCGGAGACGGTGCGATTCTGAGCACGGTCGCCATAGTTATCGTACCCAAGGGGACTGCAGCTCGGAAGTCATAAACAGAGATATTAAAACCCAAGCCGCGGTCCCCCAGAAGCACCGCGGCTTTTTGTCTAAAAAGGCCGCTAAAGAATTTTAGCGGTTTTTTTGTTTATGCAATGTATGGAGAAAGGACCAACGGCCGTGAGAATAACAGTAACATAGGTGAAATCAATCCCGATCCATCGGATTCCTTCGGGATGAACCCAAAAATGAAAAAAGATCCAAAAGCAGAGGAGGAAGGGCAGTGAAACTTAAGGGAACACAGATCCTTTTTGAAATTTTGAAGCAGGAAAAGGTGGATACCCTCTTCGGTTATCCAGGGGGGGCGGTACTCGATATTTATGATGAATTGTACAAAACCGATATTCGGCACGTGCTGGTTCGTCATGAACAGGGAGCGGTTCATGCGGCCGACGGTTATGCTCGGGCGTCCGGAAAGGTCGGTGTCTGTCTGGTCACATCGGGACCGGGAGCCACCAATACGGTGACCGGCGTCGCCACGGCCAACATGGATTCGATCCCCTTGGTGGTCTTCACCGGCCAGGTCGCCACTCACCTGATCGGAAACGACGCGTTCCAAGAGTGTGATATCACCGGGATCACGCGTCCCTGTACGAAGCACAATTTTCTCGTTCGCAACATTGACGACCTGACGGAGACCATTCGGAAGGCATTCTGGATTGCCCGGTCGGGACGGCCCGGCCCGGTTCTGGTCGATCTGCCGAAGAACGTTATGGCTTCGGAAACGGAGTTCAATTCCGAGCCGCCCAAGCGCCGGAAAATGGATGTTGCCTACGAGCCGACGCCGGAAACCTACGACGAAATTCTGGAGATGATCCGCCAGGCGAAACGGCCCGTTCTGATGATTGGCGGGGGTATCGTCTTGGGCGGCGCCTCGACGGAACTCACGGCCTTTGCCCGCAAATTGCAGATTCCTGTCACGGGTACCCTCATGGGGCTGGGGGCTTTTCCGGGCACAGATCCCCTGTGGCTGGGTATGGTGGGTATGCACGGCACCTACTATGCCAACATGTCCGTCACCAACACCGACCTCCTGATCATCATCGGCGCCCGGTGCGACGATCGGGTGACCAGCAAGCTCGACTGTTTTGCCTGCGGAGCGAAGATTATTCATGTCGACGTCGACGAGTCGTCCATCGAAAAGAATGTCGCCGTTGATCTGGCCTTGGTCAGTGACGCGAAACGGGCTCTGGGACACATGAATAAAATGATCGAGGAACGGCACTACAGCATCAATCCGGCGGAGCGCAGCGACTGGCTGAATCGGATTCAGGATTGGAAGCAGCAGGAACCCCTGCGCTATGAGCAGACAGACAGGGTGATCAAGCCCCAGTATGTCATTGAAAAACTGTACGAACTGACGAAAGGCGAGGCGATCATCACGACGGAAGTCGGGCAGAACCAGATGTGGACGGCCCAGTTTTACCACTTCGACCGACCCCATGCTTTTATCTCCTCCGGCGGGCTTGGGACCATGGGCTACGGTCTGCCTGCGGCCATCGGCGCCCAGTGCGCCCTGCCGGAAAAACTGGTGATTGACATCGCCGGCGACGGCAGCATCCAGATGAACATCCAGGAAATGGCCACGGCGGTTCAGCATAACTTGCCGGTGAAGGTGGTGCTTCTGAACAATGGCTTTCTCGGCATGGTGCGGCAATGGCAGGAACTCTTCTACGAGAGACGTTACTCTCAGACTGATATGACCTATCAGCCTGATTTCGTAAAGCTGGCGGAGGCCTACGGTTGGGTCGGCCTGCGGACGGACTCCGCCGCAGAGGTGGAATCCATGCTCAGGCAGGCGATTGCTACGCCCCGGCCGGTTTTAATCGATTTTCATGTGGATCGGGAAGAAGGGGTCTACCCCATGGTGCGGCCGGGCGCCGGCATCAACGAAATGACCCTGTGTCCCTGGCGGAAATGCGACTGACACCGATATCAAGATAATATAAAAGGAAGGAATCATGGAAAGAAAAGAACATATTATTTCCCTTTTGGTGAAAAACGAACCTGACGTGCTGGCCCGGATCGCCGGCGCTCTTGGAGGAAAAGGCTACAACATCGAGAGTTTATGCGTCAATGCCACGGCGGATTACCGGATATCCAAGATTATTCTGACCACCCGGGGCAATGCGGCAACATTAAACCGGATTGAAAAGCTCCTCAACAAGCTGATCGATGTGATTCAGGTGGATGTCGTGAATCTTGACCGGTTCGTCCAGAAGGAACTGACTTTGGCAAAAATCAAAATTTCCGAAGAGTTTCGGGCGAAACTGGCTGTAGATATTGACAGTTACAAATGGAAAGTCGTATGGTTGGACGGCAATTATTTGATTGTGGAGGTGACGGCGGACAAGGACGAAATGGACAAGATTCTGTCCCATCTGTCCGAATTGGGCATGGTGGAGTACACCCGGACGGGTACCATCGTCATTGAGCGTTAAGGGAGGGTTGCTCGACAGGTTAAATGCCGGTCGAAACCGAGGTATAAAGACATAATTTATCGATATCGATCATGAACAAGGAGGAAGAGGTATGGCAAAGATTAATTTTGGCGGCGTTTGGGAAGAGGTAACGACTCTGGAGGAATTCCCCCTGGCGAAAGCAAAAGAGGTACTCAAGAATGAGACGATCGCTGTAATCGGATACGGTATTCAGGGGCGCGGGCAGTCGCTGAACATGCGTGACAACGGTTTCCGCGTCATCATCGGCGAAGGGGATTATAACTGGAACAAGGCCATCGAAGACGGTTTTGTCCCCGGTGAGACCCTCTTTTCCCCCATTGAAGCAGCCAAAAGGGGCACCATCATTCAGTTGCTGCTTTCGGATGCCCAGCAAAAGGAAATGTGGCCGGAAATCAAGGCCTGCCTGAACGAAGGGGACGCCCTGTATTTTTCCCACGGCTTCTCCATTGTCTACAAGGAACAGACCGGCGTCATTCCTCCGCCCAGCATCGATGTCATTCTCGTCGCCCCCAAAGGTTCGGGTCGGACGGTTCGGACAAATTTCCTGGACGGCAGCGGCATTAACTCCAGCTTCGGCGTCTTCCAGGATTACACGGGCCGTGCCATGGAACGCACCTTGGCGGCCGGCATTGCCATCGGCTCCGGCTATCTCTTCCCCACGACATTCGAGAAGGAAGTGTACAGCGATCTGACCGGAGAGCGAGGTGTCCTCATGGGTTGCCTGGCCGGCGTTATGGAGGCCCAGTACAATGTCCTGCGCGCCCACGGTAACAGCCCCTCCGAAGCCTTCAATGAGACGGTGGAAGAGCTGACCCAGAGCCTGATCCGTCTGGTTGACGAAAACGGTATGGACTGGATGTATGCCAATTGCAGTACCACGGCCCAGCGCGGCGCCCTTGACTGGAAGGACCGGTTCCGCGATGCCGTGGCGCCGGTTTTCGAACGGCTCTATAAGAGTGTGCTGACGGGTGAAGAAACGCGAATCGTTTTAGAAGCCGGAGCCTCCCCGGACTATCGGGAGCGTCTCCGGAAGGAACTGGAAATCATTCGGGACAGCGAAATGTGGCAGGCAGGCGCGGCGGTGCGGGCATTGCGCCCTGAGCGGAGAAAGAAATAAGATCCAAAACCCCGAAGGGAGAAAGACATGCGCAGCGATGTAATGAAAAAGGGCCTCGAGCGGGCCCCCCATCGGTCCCTGTTAAAGGCGATGGGTTACACGGATGAAGAGATTGCCCGCCCCCTGATCGGGGTGGTGAACGCCGCCAACGAAATTATTCCGGGTCACGTTCATCTCAATACGATTGCCGAGGATGTCAAGGCCGGGATTCGTCTGGCCGGCGGCACGCCGATCATGTTTCCCGCGATCGGGATCTGCGACGGAATTGCCATGGGGCATACGGGGATGAAGTACTCCCTGGCCAGCCGGGAATTGATTGCCGATTCCACGGAGTCGATGGTCATGGCACATCCGTTCGCCGGCCTGGTCATGCTCCCCAACTGCGACAAAATCGTGCCGGGGCTCCTCATGGCTGCGTTGCGGCTTAACATTCCGGCCATTTTTGTCAGCGGCGGACCCATGCTGGCCGGTACCCGCCAGGATGGAACATCGGCGGATCTGATCAGTGTTTTTGAGGGAGTCGGCGCCGTCAAGGCGGGAAAATTGACGCAGCCGAAGTTGAAAGCCCTGGAGGACTGTGCCTGTCCCGGATGCGGCTCCTGTGCGGGCATGTTCACGGCCAACTCCATGAATTGTGTAACCGAGGCCCTCGGTCTGGGACTGCCGGGGAACGGTACCATACCCGCAGTGTACGCCGCCCGGAGACGACTGGCGAAGCAGGCAGGCATGCGAGCGGTCGAACTGGTCAAAGAGCAGATCCTCCCCCGGGAGATTGCGACTCTCGACGCTTTCAAGAACGCCTTGGCCGTGGATATGGCCCTGGGATGTTCGACCAATACGGTCCTCCACATTCCTGCCATCGCCCACGAAGCCGGGATCACGCTTGATCTGGATTTATTCAATGAAATCAGCGAGAAGACGCCGAACCTCTGCCACATCAGTCCGGCCGGTGAGCATCACATGGAGGATCTCCACCGGGCAGGGGGAGTTCAAGCGGTGATGAATCGGATTGCCGCCCTGGGGGTGATTCGTCAGGATATTCTGACCGTGACGGGAAAAACCGTCGGGGCAAATATTCGCGGGTCCAAGGTAAACGATAACGACATTATTCGTCCGTTGGAGAAACCGTACAGCAAGCAGGGCGGCATCGCCATCCTCAGAGGCAACTTGGCGCCCGACGGCGCGGTGGTCAAACAGTCGGCGGTGGCGGAAGGCATGCTGGTCAACGAAGGTATAGCGCAGGTATTCGACGGGGAAGACGCTGCCATTGCCGCCATTTTGGGCGGGAAGATTAAGCCGGGCGACATTGTGGTAATCCGCTACGAGGGACCCAAGGGCGGGCCCGGCATGCGGGAGATGCTCTCTCCGACTTCGGCCATCGCCGGGATGGGATTGGACACGTCGGTGGCGCTTTTAACCGACGGCCGTTTCAGCGGCGGGACCCGGGGTGCGGCCATCGGGCATATTTCCCCCGAGGCGGCGGAAGGCGGGATGATTGCTTTTGTTCGAGAAGGGGACCGGATTGCCATCGACATCCCGGCTAAGAAGATCACCCTAAAGATCGGCGAGGCGGAACTTAAAAAGAGGCAGAAGGGATTTGTTCCCCCCGCACCGGCGATCCAGACGGGATACCTGGCCCGTTATGCCAAGCTGGTCACCTCAGCCAGTACCGGGGCCATTTT
>CAYOYJ010000010.1:0-28195 GCA_964408155.1 uncultured Syntrophales bacterium | reverse complement strand
CGTTTCTCAGAGCGATATCCAGACTTCCGCACAGCAGGACTCCGCACGGAGCGGCGTCGGTGAGGCACAGAACCGGGTCCGGGAGGGCGAACACAAGCTCGAAGCACTGAAACAGCAACGGATCGCGGTCCAGGCCGACTTGGCCATCGCCCGTCGCGACTTCGAACGCTATGATCGGCTCCTAAAACAGCAAGCCATTGCCCAGCAGCAATGGGATCGCGCCAAGACACTCTTGGACAAGTCGTCAGCGCAACTCGAAGGAATCGATGCGGATATCCAAGCCGTTGAGGCGTCCATTGCCGCCGCCCGCCAGGCAGAAGCACGGAGCCATGCCCAATGGACTTCCGCCAAGGGAGGTCGCTACAGTGTCAATATTCTGCGGCAGCAGTTTGCAGCTCTCCGCGCCAAGCGAGAAGAAGTTCTTGCCCAACTCCAGGAGGCGCGTCTTCGTCTGACATATTGTAAAATCCCGGCGCCCATCGGCGGCTTTATCGCACAGAAACGCATTCAGAAGGGGGACCGTATTCAGCCTGGACAGGTGCTGATGGCCGTCGTACCTCTGGAGGGCGTTTATATCGAGGCCAATTTCAAGGAAACTCAACTGAAGCATGTCCGGATCGGCCAACCCGTGACCATCAATGCCGATATTTATCCCGGATATACCTTCCAGGGGAAGGTTGCCGGAATCCGGGCGGGAACCGGCACCGCCTTTTCGCTCCTGCCGCCGGAAAACGCCACGGGAAACTGGATTAAGGTCGTTCAGCGGGTGCCGGTAAAAATCCGCCTGAATCAAAAACCGCCTCCGGATCACCCCTTGAGAATCGGTTTGTCGGCCATTGCGACAATCCACACGGAAGACCGCCGAGGGCCCATGTTGATGGCGGCTCCCCCTTCAGCGAAGACAGAACCGTGAATCGGGTTCATCCTCCCGCCGCATCAAACCCATGACCCCGCCCTCTTCCGCACCTCACATCAACAAATGGTTTATCGCTGGAATCATCATGCTGCCGACTTTTCTCGAGGTGATGGATATCAGCGTCATCAATGTCTCACTCCCCCATATCCAAGGAAGTATGAACGCCGGAGTGGACGAAGTCACCTGGGTCATTACGTCTTATCTGGTCTCCAATGCGGTCATCATCCCCATCGCCCCATGGCTGGCCCGTGTTTTTGGTCGTAAACGCTATCTTCTGGCCTCGGTCACCCTGTTTACGATCAGCTCGCTTGCCTGTGGAGGATCGACCTCACTGACTATGCTCATTTTTTTCCGTGTGTTGCAGGGACTGGCCGGAGGAGGGCTGGCCCCTTTGGGTCAGGCAATTCTCCTGGAAACCTTTCCCCCGAAGGAGCACGGCATGGCCAACGCCGTCTTCGGCATGGGCGTCACCGTGGCCCCGATTCTGGGACCGGTTTTCGGCGGCTGGATTACGGATCAATGGAGCTGGCCCTGGGTCTTCTACGTCAATCTTCCGGCCGGCATCTTGGCTTTTTTTCTGATCGAGGGATATATCCACGACCCTCCCTACATCAAGCAGCATCATGCTCACATAGACACCTGGGGTATTTTCTTCCTCAGCGTCGGTCTGGGATGCCTGCAGGTCGTTCTCGACAAGGGGGAGCGGGAGGACTGGTTCGCCTCCCAGTTCATCGTCACCCTGGCGATCATTTCCGTCCTCAGCCTGATTCTTTTCATCTGGGTGGAACGGAAAACGGCCCATCCGGTGGTCGATCTCAGGCCCTTTCGAGATCACAACTTCGTCTTGGGCAATCTGATCATGTTTCTGGGATTTTTCTGTCTGCTGGGAAGCGTCGTCATTCTCCCTTTGTATCTGCAGAATCTCATGGGCTACAACGCACTGATGGCCGGGTTGGTCCTTGGACCCGGCGGCGTGACCAGCCTTATCATCATGCCGGTCGCCGGCGTATTGATGATGCGCGGGCTTAATCCCAAATGGCTGTTAGGGATCGGCCTTGCCTTGCAGACCTTATCACTGTGGATGATGGCCGCCTTCAATCTGGCGGCGGACTTCATGTTCGTCGCCTGGCCCCGGGCGGTTCTGGGACTGGCCATGGGCCTATTCTTCGTCCCCCTGATGACCATTACCTTTTCTCACACCGAAAAGGAAGATATCGGCAACGCCTCCGGAATTCTCAACCTGGTACGCAACCTGGGGGGCAGCTTTGGCGTCGCCTTCTGCACGACCGTCCTCTCTCAGCGCTCCCAGTTCCATCAGACGTTTCTCGCTGAAAATATTACTCCCGCCAACCCTGCATTCCAAAGCCACTATCAGGAAATCCTCCAGTGGCTGCAGGTTCACAAACCCGCTCTGGCCAATCCGGACGGTATTCTGCACATTATCTACCAGGAAGTGCTGAGACAGGCCAGTATGCTCGCTTTCAACGACACGTTCTATATCATGGGCTGGATCACAGCCTGCCTGGTTCCCACGGCACTCCTGCTACGTGCACCCACGGCGGACTACGCAAGTCATCCTGTTCATTAAATCAACAGGCCATTCGGCTTTATGGCAACGGCCGAGCGGAGAACTTCTTCTTCCCAAAAGGCTTGATCATGTTCTACCGCTCTCCCACCAGTGCCGGCCGATTTTTTTGACATGTACAAATATAGAAACATCCTGTAAGTTTTTAGATTATAGAAACGTGCTGAAGACATAAAACATATAACCAAAAGAAGACAAAGAGGTTTTTCTCCATATCGCCTGACGGCGTTTTATGATGAAATACCGCCGGGGCGCTGAACACAGGGAGAAACGCATTTTTTTCGGTAGACGAAACATATGACCTCGTCAAAGACATCCCCCCGCATCAATAAGTGGCTGATTGCAGCAATCATCATGCTGCCGACTTTTCTCCACGTGATGGACATCAGTGTCGTCAATGTTTCCCTTCCGCATATTCAGGGCAACCTGAACGCCGGCGTGGACGAAGTGACCTGGGTGATCACCTCCTATCTCGTCACCAATGCGATCATCATTCCCATTGCCCCCTGGCTGGCCCGCATTTTCGGACGGAAGCGCTATCTGCTGACATCGGTCGCTCTGTTCACAACCAGCTCCCTGGCCTGCGGCGCATCTACATCACTGCCCATGTTGATAGGCTTCAGGGTGCTGCAGGGGCTCGCCGGCGGCGGTCTGGCACCTTTAGGTCAGGCGATTCTCCTGGAAACTTTTCCTCAGAAGGAACACGGGATGGCCAACGCCATCTTCGGCATGGGCGTGACCGTCGCGCCGGTTCTGGGACCGGTCTTCGGCGGTTGGATCACTGACCAGTGGAACTGGCCCTGGGTGTTTTATATCAATCTTCCGGCAGGCCTCCTGGCGTTCTTTCTGATAAAGGGTTTCATATTCGATCCATCTTACTCGCAGAGTACTCACCGTTATATCGATACTTGGGGTATTCTCTTCCTCAGCGTCGGTCTGGGATGCTTGCAGGTCGTGCTCGACAAGGGGGAGCGGGAGGACTGGTTTTCATCGCGTTTCATTATCAGTTTGGCTGTTATCGCCGCGGTCAGCCTGATTGTTTTTTTCTGGGTGGAGCGGAAAACACCTCATCCCGTAGTTGATTTGAAACCCTTTAGGGATCGCAGCTTTTCCGTGGCCAATGTAATCAATTTTCTCGGTTACTTCACCCTGCTCGGCAGCATCGTTCTCCTGCCCTTATATCTCCAGAAACTCATGGGTTATTCCGCCCTGTGGGCGGGACTCGTCCTCGGGCCCGGAGGCTTCACCAGTCTCTTCATCATGCCGATCGCCGGCCTCTTGATGATCAAGAAAATCAACCCCAAGTGGCTTTTGGGCATCGGTTTGGCTGTACAAGCAGCTTCTCTTTGGATGATGGCCGCTTTTAACCTGGAAGCCGACTTTATGTACGTTGCCTGGCCGCGTGTCGTCCTGGGTCTGGCCCTCGGGTTTTTTTTCGCCCCTGTGGCAACGGCAGCCTTCACTCATATCCCCAAGGAAGAAATCGGCAATGCCTCTGGAATCTTCAATCTTTTGCGTAATCTCGGGGGAAGCGTCGGTATTGCCTTTTGTACAACGGTGCATTCTCAACGCGCCCAGTTACACCAGACTTTTCTCATCGAGAATATTACCCCTGCGAACCCGGTGTATCAAAATTACTATCAGGAGATCTTCCAGTGGCTCCAGATTCACAAACCTGCCATGGCCAATCCCGAAGGTGTTTTATACATCGTCTACCAGGAGGTCCTGAAGCAGGCCAATATGCTGGCTTTCAACGACACATTCTGGCTCTTGGGCTGGCTTACCGCCTGCCTGGTACCGACCGTTCTCCTGTTGCAGGGCCCTAAAGGGGACCAGCCGAAACATTCCGTTCATTAAGGCCGACTTTCATGACATTTTAATCAGGAGTGGATACAGAAAATACATTGTCATCCGCTAAAGTGGATACAAAAGACACTATACACCCAACCGATCAATCCGTGCTTCCGGGCCGCTATAATATTATTTCATATGATTACAGCTAGTTAAATCATATCGTCTTCGCTGGCACGCCCTTTGCTCCTATAAAGTCAAAATCTTTATTGAAAGGAGAAATATGATGAAACGACGCATCTCAATCGCGGCAGGCATTCTGCTGATCGGTCTGATAGCAACCGCCGCATTCGCTTACGGGGGGGGACGTGGGCACGGCGGCTGGTTCTGCGACGGCCGGGGCATGATGGCCGGTTTTTACGGTTTGAACCTGACGGCAGACCAGACGGCCAAGATGGACACCCTGCGGGATAACCACTGGAAGGAAGTACAACCCCTGCGGGACAAGATGTTGGTCAAACGGAATGAGTTGAGGACGCTCTGGCTGGAGACAAATCCCGATCCGGCAAAGATCAACACCGCACAGAAAGAAGTACAGGCACTCCGCAGCCAGATGGAGGAGAAACGAACCGCTTTCCGCCTTGAAGCATTGAACCTTCTGACCCCGGAGCAGAAAACCCAATTTCAGAGAAACAACCGGGAGCGGGGCTTCGGATACGGCAGGGGCCGGGGTGGATGTCCCGGCAGCGGGCCGGGATTCGGCGGGCCCGGAACCGGCAGATGGTAAAGTGATCATGTAGTTCATCCCTCCCCCCTTTGACGGGCAGTCCCGATTAAGTCAAAACCGGGACTGCCTTTTCGTGCATTTTCTTTTATGTTTCCCTGTGGTACAAAATGATCCAACCTTATTTTAAACGGCGGTAACCTGCGTGGAAAAAACCTTTCGTCTCTTCGATCATACGGCAGACCTGGGCATTGAGGTGTTCGGTGAAACGGAAACGGCTCTTTTTGCTCATGCCGCACTGGCCCTGGTCGCCCTGACCACGGATCTTGAAAAGATCGCCTCTGTGACAGAAAGGCATTTCTCCATCCGGGGGGACGATCGGACCGGTTTGTTCATCAACTTTTTGCGGGAGGTCCTCTACCTGATCAATGGCGAGGGTTTCCTGCCGCGCGAGGTTCATTTCGATGAATTTCAACCCGGTTTTGTGCGGGTAAAGATCCGGGGGGAATCTTTCAACACCGAAAAGCATATGATTTACAAGGAAATCAAGGCGGTTACGTATCATCAGGCTTCAGTTGAACAAACCCGAAAGGGCTGGAAAGGACGGGTGATCTGTGATGTCTGAGATTAAAATGGAACGTCTGGACGATTTCCGGTGGCAGATCCCCCGCCAGGGGGGCATGCGTGTCCCGGGCATTCTCTACGCCAGCGAACGCCTCCTGCGGGCCATGGGCAAGGACGAAAGTCCGAAACAAGTGGCCAACGTCGCTCATCTACCCGGCATTGTTAAATATTCTCTGGCCATGCCGGACATGCACTGGGGGTATGGTTTTCCTATTGGCGGGGTTGCCGCCTTCGATGCCCGGGAAGGCATCATCTCCCCCGGCGGCGTGGGCTACGATATCAACTGCGGCTGTCGCCTCATGACCACATATCTCACACATCAGGAAATTCGGCCGCGCCTGAAGGATCTGGTGACGGCGCTGTTTCAGCATGTCCCCTCCGGTGTCGGCTCGACCGGCCCTATCAAGCTAAAGCAGAAGGACGAAAGACGCGTGCTTACAGACGGCGCCCGCTGGGCCGTCGATCACGGCTACGGCTCCGCAGAAGACCTTGATCACACGGAAGAGGGGGGTGCCCTGGCGGGGGCCGATCCGGACAAGGTCAGCCCCCGGGCTATGGAAAGGGGCAGGGAACAACTGGGCACACTCGGGTCCGGCAACCATTTTCTGGAAATCGAAGTCGTGGAGGAAATTTTTGACCCTGCCGCGGCAAGGGCTTACGGCCTTGAAAAAGGGCAGATCACCGTCATGCTCCACAGCGGTTCCCGGGGCCTGGGGCACCAGGTCTGTGATGACTATCTGGCCCGCATGGTCAAACATCTCGGTGAGTTGGACATCGAACTTCCGGATCGTCAGCTCGCCTGCGCCTACCTCTCCACCCCCCGCGGACAGGACTATCTGGCCGCCATGGCCTGCGCCGCCAATTATGCCTGGACCAACCGGCAACTGCTCATGCACTGGGTCCGGGAAGCCTTTGAAAAAACCCTCAGCATGAGTCCGAAGGCTTTGGGCATGCGGCTTCTTTACGACATCTGTCACAATATCGCCAAGCTTGAAACCCTGCCCGTGGACGGCAAAGACCGCACCCTCTGCGTCCACCGCAAGGGGGCAACCCGCGCCCTGCCCGCCGGACATCCCCTGGTCCCCGCCGCCTACCGGAATATCGGCCAGCCTGTCCTGATTCCCGGTGATATGGGAAGCGGATCCTATGTCCTGACCGGAACGACCAAGGCCCTGGAAGAAACCTTCGGCAGTTCCTGCCACGGTGCGGGCCGTGTCATGAGCCGCGCCCAAGCAACGAAATCCAGTCGGGGCCGGTCTATCACGAAAGACATGGCCGACAAAGGGGTTATTGTCATGGCCAGCGGCCGTGGCACGCTTGCGGAGGAAATCCCCGAGGCTTACAAGAACCTGGACTGGGTGGTGGACGTCGTCCACCGGGCTGGAATTGCCAAGAAAGTGGCTCGGCTTCGGGCTCTGGGGTGTATAAAAGGCTGAACTTCCGGTGGCAATTCCTTTGAATTTCTGGTAGGTTGCCTAAGAAAAGCGTTTCGCGTTGCTTTAAATTAACCAGACAGGAAAGGAATTGGAAACGACCCATGACTGAACGGGTTTCTCAGATTATCGGCCAAGCCCTTTTCGATGCCGATACGTTGTTGACTTATGTCCCCGCCACGGGGGGACAGGATATCCACAATCATTTCTGCTCGTTAAGTCCCCTGCGGTATCCCTTTTCATTTCATGAGGAGGTCGCCTTCTCTCTCGCCCACGGGGCGGCGTTGACGGGCAGACGAGCATGCGCCATGATGAAGAGCCACGGCTTGGCCAAAGCGGCCAACAGTGTCGTCGATGCGCTTTTTGCAGGCACGACCGCAGGATTGGTCATTTTGGTCCTGGAGGATTCCCTGGGAAAACATTCCGACAGCATTCTGAACAGTGCTCCGCTGTTGACCGGAATGGGGGTCCCTTTTCGTCATACCCGTAAGGACAGCATGCGGGAGATAATCTTCTTTGCTTTTGCGGAATCGGAGCGTCTCGGCCTGCCTGTCGCGGTGATTGTCGATTCAGATGAAATGGATCAGGACGTATCCCCCTCAGAGGCAACCCCGCCGCCGTGTGAAAAAAAGTACATCCGGGACATCACCCGACACATCCTCTGCCCTTCCTTCGGCGCCTATCAGTACGAAGTCCTGCGGGCGAAGCGGACCGGTCAGAGCATCGACGCCCTGTTAAAACCGCCTGTTCCCGCCATTCCCGACGATCTACCGGATAAGTGGAAACCGGCCATGTCACGCTACATCCCTCTTTTTTCTGTTTTCCGGGACTTCCGGGGCAATGTCGTTGCCGCCGACACGGGGATCACCTGCCTGTTCGGCTGTCCGCCCTTTGACTGCGTGGACCTCACCACTTACATGGGGGGCAGCGTCTCCCTGGCCATCGGCGCCTATCTGGCGGGACACAAAACGGTCTGGGCCGTCACGGGAGATTTTTCCTTCATCGCCGCCGGACATCTAGGGGTTAACGAAGCGATCCAGAGAAATATCCCGCTGAAAGTCCTCCTTTTTAACAACGGGAAAGCGGAAACGACCGGCGGACAGGTCATCCCTGAAGGCACCCTGGAGCGGACTTTGGCCCCTTACGGCAACCATATAATAAGGATAAACAACCCCGGCGATCCCGAAGTAGTCCGGACCTCTCTGCAGGCCGCTGCGGCCTCCGAAACGCTGGCCATTGTCGTGGCCGACTACCGGGAAAGGTGAGAAAAGAATGTCTTTATTGATAAAAAGATCCAGGAGTTACAAATGATCCCGCACGCCCGGCATCCCATCGGCGTCTTCGACTCCGGTATCGGCGGACTCACTGTTGTCCGCGCCCTGATGGAACGGCTCCCTTTTGAAAATATCATCTATTTCGGCGATACGGCCCGGGTGCCCTACGGTATCAAGTCCGTGGAAACCATCAATCGCTACGCCACCCAGATCACCGAATTTCTGTTGAAGCAGGAAGTGAAGCTCCTTATCATCGCCTGCAACACCATGGCGGCGGTGGCCCATCAGGCCGTGAAGGATCTTTCCCTTGTCCCGGTTCTTGACGTAATCGAGGCGGGCGCCCAAACAGCGGTAGCCCATACCCGCACCAAAAGCATCGGCGTCATCGGCACCATGGCGACCATCAACAGCAACGCCTATGCCCGGGCGATCCATGCCCTCGATCCGTCCATCCGGATCTTCTCCCAGGCATGCCCCTTGTTTGTACCGCTCGTGGAAGAGGGCTGGTGGGATCATGAAGTGACCCGACTTACGGCCCTGGAGTACCTGAGGCCGGCCCTAGCGGAAGACATCGACGCTCTTGTCCTGGGTTGCACCCATTACCCGCTGTTAAAGGCCCTTTTGAAAGATCTTGTCGGTCCCGACATTCAACTGGTCGATTCCGCCGAAGCCATGGCCTCCATCACGGCTGAACTGCTGGCGGGAAAGAATCTGGCCAACCCTGACCATGCCGTCCCGGACTATCAATTCTATGTGACCGACGTGCCCCTGAGATTCCGTCATATCGGGGAGCATTTTCTGGGGAGAACGATGCCGAATGTCCAAGTGGTAAAATTGTAAGCGCTCGATTTTTTTAGCAATGCAATTTTCTTAATGGAGAGGGCCGCCACGAAAAACGTTACAGTTAATGTAATGAAATCCATTCTTTGGCGCATTACCTTGGCCTGTTTCTCCGCCGGTCTTCTTTTTTTATCCCTGCCGAATCCCGATCAGGGCCGGCTGGCCTGGATCGTTCTCGTCCCCTTGATTGTTGCCTGTCAGGGCGTGGGACCGCTTTCATCCTCTTTGATCGGCCTGAGCTTCGGCATGATCGCCCATGCCCTTGTTTTCTCATGGATTTTCAACGTTCCGGGATTCCGCGGGGTTCATTTCATGCTGCTCGCCTTTTACCTGGGCCTTTATCCGGCGGTGTGGTGCGGTGCGCTGGCTTTTTTCAGGCGTACAAAACTGTCCGTCTTGATCGTTGCCCCGGCCCTCTGGGTTTCTCTGGATTTCGTCAAAGCCCATGCCGGATTTCTGGCCTTTCCCTGGGGTAATATGGCCTACACCCAGCATCAGAACCTGCCTCTTCTGCAGATCATGACCCTTACCGGAGAATACGGCGTCACGTTTCTGCTGGTCATGGCGAACATGGCACTCTATGAACTTATTTTCAACCGCGCCTGGCGCATCGCCCTGGTTGTTTCCGTCCTGATATTGGCCGCCTGGTCGTGGGGTTACTACGAGATGAACAAAACAGCTGCTCCGGGACAAACCATCCAGATTGCCGTGGTCCAGCCCCGCATCCTCTTAAGCGAAAGGAAGACCGCCGCGGGACGCCTCGCCTCTCTGGTGCGGCTGGAACATTGGACCCGGAAGGCGGCACGCCGAAAACCGGCATTCATTGTCTGGCCGGAGACGGCCCTCCGCGGTTTCCCCAACGAACCTATCCAGACGGAACGCGTGAAAAAACTGGTGAATTCAACAAAAATCCCTCTTATTTTAGGAACTTCGGAGTTTGAAAAATATTCTCTTCCGGCCGACCCGAACGAACACCTTGCCAAATTCGGCACCCGATCCTACAATTCGGCCTATCTTGTCCTTCCGGATGGAACGCTGTCTCCGCCCTATCGCAAACAATTGCTCGTCCCGTTTGCCGAGTACATGCCGGGGCAACCCTGGCTCAAATGGCCGTCCTGGATCGTCGACAAGAGCTTCCACATCACGGCAGGCGAAAAATCGGGATACGTATATCCCCAAAAAGACTTAAAAATTGCGCCCATCATCTGCTGGGAGAACCTGTTCTCCAACTTTGTCCGCCCCCTCGTGCAAGACGGAGCCCATATCCTGGTCCAGCTCACCAATGACAACCACTTCGGACGCTCCGCCGCTCCACGACAGCACAATATCTCCTCTCAATTTCGGGCGGTTGAAAACCGGACCCCGGTCGTCGTCGCTTCCAATACAGGCCCGTCCGTCATTTTCGATTCCTGGGGGAGACCGGCGGCCGAGGTCAACCGCATATTTTCAACCGGCATCGCAAGTGCCTTGATTTCAAAGGGAAGCGGTGGTACAACGTACACGCAATATGGTGATGTTTTTACCTTCTTGTGCTTGCTCTTTTCTTTGTTTCAATCAGTCAGGCTGTTTCACAGAGACGGAATTGCGACCAAAAAACGCTTGGCGGGAAAAGTCGTATAGGCACGACACCGACTTTTCATCTATTAAACCAACACATTGATGTGACGGGGGTAACAGCGATGCGCAAAGTATGGATCGGAATAATCGGTATAGTGTTTCTACATGTTTTTTCTTCCTCGGGATTTGCCATAATGGATCTCAACGCTAACGGTTCTGCATGTGGTTCTATGATTTGCACGGTGGCCTCTGCCGTGCTGAAAAGTGATCTGCCGGACAGACTGGTGTATGAATTTACTGGCCAATGCGGTTATCAGGGTGCATCCGATGTCGCATGTGCGTCCCAAACCCCAGTCAAGGCAATCGGCATATGGAATAAACATACCAAAATCGCTTATGAAAAAATCTTTTCCCCGATCGGAAAGACGTCCTCTGTGACAGTGCATTCCAAAACGTCAAGCAACTGTCCCAAAGGAAATCCCTGGCTCAACGCAAGTTTTTCATGCTCCGTCATTTCCGGGATCGCCGAGACGGGCATACTTTACCCCCGCAGTGCCTTCTTGCTCAACAATGCACAGCGGAATGCCCTGGCCAATGCAAAACCCTCGGGCTCCATTTATACAGCACCCACTGCGCCCGTTATTGTCATGCCTGCACAAAACACCACTTTCGTGGTAACACCAGCACTGGTCAAGCTTGAAATAAAACACAACCCCTCCTATGGCTTAAATTATGAATTCCAATGGAAGCCTTTCACCAAGCCCAACTCTCCGCCAGGTTTCTTTGTAGCGAAGAAAATGACGCCGTCGAATGTTAAAACTGTGTCCGGCGTAACAACGGCGGAGGTCAAGATCGACACAAGCGGATATTGGCGCATGCGTACCCAGAGTGTCGTACCAGCTGCCCCATGGAGTGACTGGACATTTTTTTCTGTTGAAAATAAATACGTTTCCTTCGACTTTATAAATGTCAAGCAGAAGGGGAAATAAACGGATTACGCCTCGAAAAGATTCGGTTGGGGGAATTTGTGGGCAAACCTGAGGGAAGAGTCAAAGATCGGATAACTCAAACTGAAAAAAGAAGGAGGGTGTCATGGGTAAATCATGGATAAGTATCCTGATGGTCATGTTTGTTTGTCTTGTGTTAACAACCACCGCCTTTTCCGCCACACTTGACACACAGGGTCAAGGCTGCGGAAACATGGTATGCAATGTCTCGAGCGCCAAACAAATAAGCTCGGCGCCGGACAAAATTGTTTACGAATTCGAAGGAACCTGCGGTTACACAAGTTCCGGGGATGTGGCCTGCCCACCCATGACGGCGGTGAAAGCAACCGGGGAGTGGTTCAAAAGCACAAAGGTCGCCCATGAAAAGATTTATAAACCCATCGCCAACACCAGTTCGATCATTCTCAAGTCAGAGACTTCAAGCAATTGTCCGGAGAATCCCTGGATCAAGGCCGGCGTGGTCTGTACCGTTTTCTCCGGCGCCACGGAGACCGGGGTGAGTTACCCCCGAAGCGCCGCCGTTCTGTCCAGTGCGCAAAGGCAATACCTGGCCAGCCTGCAACCGCCAAGCTCGCCGCTTTTGACCACCCCTGCGGCACCGGAGATTCAGTCTCCCTATCAGAACCAGAAATACGGATTCCTGCCGGCGACCGTCAAGATTATGGTCAAGCATAATCCCAATTATGGCGTGGCGTTTGAATTTCAATGGAAGCCTTTCACAAAACCCAATACCCCTTCAGGGTTCTTTATTACAAAAAAATTGACCCCCACCAATCAGAAAACGAGTGCGGGCATCACCACGGCGGATGTGAAGATCGAGACAGCGGGTTATTGGCGCATCCGTTCCCAGAGCGTTTTCCCCGGCGCCCCCTGGAGCGACTGGCGGGGCTTTTCCGTGGAAAACCTGACCCTTTCGCCGGGCTTGAGGATGCGTGACGACCTTAAAAAGATTCCCTAACATCGGCAAGCTCTTCGACGAAAAATATCTTCAATCATCTCTCGAGGTTCAACCAAAGCAGGTCTTGAATTCCTTGGGATGAGCGCAAGGCGGTGGTAAATCTCAGTCCTCCGGAGGACCACTCAGCAAGAAAGTTTGTCACGCTGACTGAGAAAAGAAATAGTTCACAATGCGCGATTCGCAAGGAGACGGTCCCGTTCTTTCGACAGATTTGTCGAAAGCAATATTCGGTCGACGACTGTTGAAACATACTGTTTTTACTACATAGTTTTTTCGAGAATGGTTTTTCTTCGACATTCTTGTGCAGTTCCCTCATCATTTTAATTATCGTAATAACTTTGCATTATCGGTATGTTAAATCTATTCACGGATATGGCATGCTCTCTGCAGTTATAAAGGCAAAGGACAACAACTCGGCAATAGACAGAGGCATATTGAACCGATCGATGATTCATAAACGGGGAGGTGTAAGACTTCCAGCCTCTCAAAAGGGGAAGCTGCAAAAGCCACCCCCTTCCTCTTTTCGGAACAGCGCTATCCAATTAAGTGTCATCATGCTCCGCTTTTCGCCCCAGCCGACTATGAACCTTAATAATTATCTAATGAAGAGAATGAACTATGAAAGCCTTGGTTGTTGATGATAATGAGGTTCTGGCCGATGTTATTCGAGGTACACTGGAAGACAACGGTTTGGAGGTAATTGCCGCGAAAGATGGTCTCGATGGGTATGATGCATTCGTCCGCTTTGAACCCGATCTTGTCATCACCGATATTCATATGCCAAGAGCTAATGGTTTAGAAATGATGGAACATATACGAGCGCACAACCCGATGGTAAAAACGATCTATATGAGCGGGGACACAACTGAATTCCGGACAGTATTTGAAAGAGAAAAAAGCCAATATCCTGTTAGTATTTTAAGGAAACCGTTTTCCATGAAATCCTTAACGAGTCTTGTTTTAGACACATAGCTAAGCCGGCAGGCATAATCATGATTTACACCATAACCCTTAACCCCGCCTTAGATCGCACCATATGGATCGATCGAATTAGAAATGATGTTTCTAACCGTATTTTGGAGGAACATACGTTTGCCGGTGGAAAAAGCGTTGATGTTTCCCGGGCTCTTAAAAACTTTGGAACAGATACGATGGCCTTGGGTTTCGTGGGAGGTTTTTCAGGGCGTGAACTGGAGGGCAGGCTGCTGAACAACGGTATACAAAGTAATTTTGTGCGTGTATCAGGAGAAACCAGGATCAATATTATCATTCATGTCAGGGAGACAGGTCAGCAACTTGCTTTTAACGCCCGTGGACCAAGTATTAAACCAAGCGAACTAATGCAACTTGTTGAACAGATAGAGAACCTGTCATGTCCGGACATTGTTGCCATAGGGGGTAGCTTGCCGCCGGGGATCAGTCCAATTGTTTATTCTAAAATTATATCATTAGCCAAAAAATGTCAGGCCAAAGTCGTACTTGATGTTGATGGTGAGGCTCTAAGTGTTGGAATCCATGCCAAACCGGATATCATCAAGCCCAATATTCATGAGCTAAGCATGCTGGTGGGACAGGAACTAAAAGAGATGGATGATATCATTGCCGCGGCAAGAAGGATCAACAAGCAGGGTGTGGCTATCGTACTTGTCTCCATGGGGGCAAAGGGTATTCTCTTGGTAACTGATGGGCAGGAATACCTGGCTATTCCTCCTGAAGTCAGCGTGGAAGGCACAATTGGTGCGGGCGACTCATCTGTGGCTGGATTCATCCATGGTCTTGCGCAGGGCAAAGGTCTGAAAGAATGCTTAATTTATGCCGTCGCTTCAGGAACAGCCACAACGCTACAGAAAGGTACCGCGCTCTGCGGGAAGGAAGATTTTCTTGATATGGTCCCACAAGTCAAACTGCACATGCTTGCTGAAAGACATGCATGATCTGCTATATCTGCCGGACGGCAGTGAAATGTGGCTTGAAAATTGATACCTAAATATACACTTATACTCACAGTATGTTCTGTGATGCGGGGCCGCAATCAATTGCGGTCCGCTCTTTCCCAAATGACACACTCAGATATCACCGTGCATCATGAATACATAGGCATATATGGGCGGACGGATATCGATCGAAAAGGCAAAGCACCGTCGTGAAGCCTGCATGCCAGAAAACAAAAATTGTTGCCACCATCGGGCCGGCGTCGAAATCGCGCGCAGTCATGGAAGGGATGATCAACGCCGGGATGAATGTCGCCCGGCTTAATTTCGCGCACGGCACTCCTGACAGTCACACCCTGACAATCGAAACTCTGCGCGCCGCCGCTCGCTCGACGGGACAACGGATTGCTATCATGGCGGATCTCCCCGGTCCGAAGATAAGAGTCGGTCAACTGGCTTACGAGCCCATCGAATTAAAACCGGAATCCTCTTTCATTCTGACAACTCGTGATATTATTGGGGATACTGACCGCGTCTCGATAAACTTTTCGCGTTTTCCCTTTGTGTTCAAGCCCGGCGACACCCTGTTCCTAAACGACGGTATTATCCAGCTCGAAGTCCTAAAAATCGAAGGCGATCAGGTCTTTTGCCGAGTCATCATCGGCGGCGAATTACGTTCTCATAAAGGTCTCAACCTTCCCGGCATAGACCTTGGGGTTAGCGCCTTCACCGACCGCGACCATGAATGGCTGAAATTCGCATTCGAGCAGGGATTAGACGCGGTCAGCCAGTCCTTCGTCGAGAGCGCCGCGGATATTGTCGCCGTACGGGAGGCAGCAACGGCGATGGGGTATCACCCATACATCATTGCAAAAATCGAACGCGCGCGGGCGTTGGAACACACGAACGACATTCTTGACGTGGCGGATGGCATCATGGTCGCCCGCGGTGACCTCGGGGTGGAAATTCCAATTGAGGAAATTGCCCTCATCCAGAAGAAACTTATCCACCAAGCGAACAGTTTCGGGAAACCTGTGATCACCGCGACGCAGTTGCTGGAGTCCATGACGGCTAACCGCCGCCCCACTCGGGCAGAATCTACCGATGTTGCCAATGCCGTGCTCGATGGCACAGACTGCGTTATGCTCTCCGAAGAGTCGGCGATGGGTAACTATCCGGTGGAGGCGGTTGCCATGCTGGCGAAGATTGCCGCGGTGACGGAATCGTGCCGCTTACCCCCCGATCTTTCGGACGCTCTCCGGGAAAGTAACGGAGCTAAATCGACAGCCATCACAGATGTGATAGCGTTGAGCGTCGAGATGGCTTTGGAGTACATCTCCTCCGCCGCCGTGTTCGTTCGGACCCATAGCGGCCTTATGGCTCGCTCCATCGCCCGCT
Source organism: uncultured Syntrophales bacterium (assembly GCA_964408155.1). Taxonomy (GTDB): domain Bacteria; phylum Desulfobacterota; class Syntrophia; order Syntrophales; family JAAYKM01; genus JAAYKM01. Next base: position 12,157 of record CAYOYJ010000010.1, on the reverse strand, counting down.
TCAAACCCCCGGTATGGATTGTGGCGGTAAGCTCCCTCAAAGCAACCTGTCAACAGTTAGTCTTCACCGGCGGGGTCTATCCGGTTTACGAACCCAACCCCCCTCAAGACTGGAATGAGTATATACATAACTGGTTATTATGCCATGGATCAAAAGGAAATCTGGCGATCCTGGTCGAAGGGCCATCCCTGACGCATCCGGTAGCGAACCATCGCATGGAAATTATCCGGTTTAACCGAGAAGCGGCCATCGTCAAGCTACAAACGGGGAGAGAAGAAGATGTCACTCAGGATTAAAAGACAGAACCCGATGTTTTGATGAAAAGAACGGAGATGGAGTGTGAATTCTGGAAAGACACTGCGATTGTTCCTCTCCTTAGATCCTGTCTCATCCCTATAGATGAATCCCTGCTATTAGACCCTTTGTAAGCCCCCTTTCCCCGGTCGTGATAAATTGAGCCACTTCAGGGGTGGAGTTGCTGAGAGAAAAGGGTATGGTGCATTTTTTATCTCAGCGTGAGCGAGGTGGCACATTGAAAAAAGGAGACTGTTTTGGACATACTGGTGTTACACCGGAAGGGGTTGACCCGGCGGCAGATTGCTAAGAGACTGGGCATCAGCCGAAACACGGTAAAGAAATACATTGACAATCAGGGATATCCGGAGAGTGATCGTAGCAAGCCAAACCGTAAGAGCTTGCCGGATCGGGAATCAAGGCAAATCTGCAACGTAGGTGCTACAACTACAACAAGGACGACCCGGGACATTATCGCATCAACCAAGCCCGTGCCCGTCAGCGGTGATCGTTTCCTCTTTCAGGAGAACGTCCCCCGGTGATTCCCCCTGCCCCTTCCCTCAATCAATATATTTAATTTCCAGCCTCAGATTTTTGTAGTACTTGATGCAGGCACTGTGTACATACTTGACTTTCTCCAATGTATGCTTGAACAGCAAACCTTCGTTGGGTTTCCCCTTCGCCCAATACTGAGCCGCCTTTGTGACATCAACGGACCTCGTGTTTCCCTCTCCGGGAGGGAAAAAACTGGCAATGACCCCCTGCCCAAAGCCGGCGCCGTCCAGATAGATTTCGCACTTGGTGATAAGTTCCTCGTTTGTGGCCAGGGTACCATCGGGGACTCTTGCCTCATAACCGCTGTCAGTTAGAGACAGGGTCGCTTCGATGATCTCCTTTCCCTTGATTTCGTTGAAATCGAAGTGCGCATGTCCCCGGAAATAGTAAGCAGCTGAATAGTAGCATTTTTTATATTTCCCCTCCATCAAAGAATGACCGATCTTGATTTCCCCTGCGACCGGCTGACGGCCATTCCATAGTGGCGGGGCAAACAGGCAGTCTTCGTGACCATCGCTCCAAGGTTCGCTTCTGAATGTGTTTTTCACCGAACCGGTACGTTTCAATGTCATGGTTTCACGCAGGGATCTGAGTGTAAAAAACCCGCTGCTTCCTGTCTGGGCCGCGTCCAAGGTACCAGGCTTGGTGGCAACCAGCTTCACCTGGAACTTCCAGCCCGGGAAAGTGTACTCGCCACCTAAAGTCAAATCGTTGTATTGGCCGGTGTTGGAGATCTTTTTCGATATTATCTCTTTGCCCTGCCCGTCCAGGAGATACAGGTGAAGCTCGGGATACTTCACAGAGTTTTGGTCCCATTTGACCGGTATCGGTGTCTCCGCCTTGTAACGCTCGTTTGCGACGGGCGATGTGATTTTGATCGGAAAGGATATGTCCCGAATCATCGAGTTTCGCTGGGAGGTAACAGGCGGATGGGTGGCGGCCGGGTGAACTTTGTCAGAAGGCTGAGCCTGCTGCAGATGGGAAAGAACGCTCGTCCGTAGCGTAAAAAAACCTTTGCTCATTGCGGGATATTTATTTTTGACCGTACAGATACGCACCTTGTAGTCTTGACCCGAGGCAGCCGCGCCCCCCTTATGTTGACCGGCCGCCCAGGAATACGAGGAGGGCTTGGCTTTCAATTCGTCCGCAATGATACCGATTTCCTGATTGCCCTTGACAAGAATGAGACGAACCTTCTCCTTGATTCCCACGGCCGACCACTGGATTTTGACGGGGCTGCCGATGACCAGAGTCTCCCCGCCGTTGGGTGAAATAATTTTGAGCGAGGCGCCCATGGCCGGACCGTTAAGAAAAACCGACATAAACAACATGAGCAATACGATGCATGTTTTTTTCATAATATCCTCTCCCTTGACTGTTGATTGGGAAAAACGAGGCTCCACCTGTAAAGGGGAGCACTGCTTGTCGGTGTCGCCGGTAGAATCCAAAACTCAACCAGAGAAATCAGGGCGCTGAGACAGGGTACCGTTCATAGGGCCTGCTTTCCCGCTGAAGAAAGCGAGAGACCAAAAAGCGATGACGGCGATGGACCGGTCCCACAGCCCATACGACCACCCGCCAAAGAGCAACACCGGACAGTTGCGATGTCTTGTTTCCCACGTTCGGTCATTACGAAGTGATTCTACGGCCGCACTACCGCTCACAGAAAGCCCGTAAATCGTCAAGTGTCTTTTCGGAAAGAACGATTGCCATGATACCCAACAAAAAGGTCTCTGTCAAATTTGACAACAAGGAAACACAGATTGAAGCAGGATGGCCCTACAGAAGGACTGTTCCAGATCATACATACCTTCCTTCATGTCGTCCGCTACATCTTCCGGGAAAACACTCTGAAATTTTCAGGTTAGCCTGAAAATAAGGACAGCGGATCAGCACCCCCCCAGAACCCGCTCGCGCCTGCGTGGGGATCGCCAAGGGGTTGTCACGACTAGCCGCAATGCATGAACTTCTTGACCAGATCGGAAATGGCCCCGGTGTTACCTTGCAGATTTTGGTGTAAATCGGCGTCGTTGTGCGCTTTCAGGTCGGCAATAGTCTGGTCGATAAAGCCTTTTGGAAAGACTCCGGACTGTTCGTACAAAGACCGGGCTTTTTCCAATTCCAAGGCAGCCTCGTAGCACGAGATGGGCAAGTTATCGAGATCGGTACGGCTGCTCACATCCGCATTGGTGTAGAGACGATCCGCTTTCTCCAGAGCATTCGGGTCTTCCAAACCGTACAGTACGGCGAGCGTCATGCCCGCCAGGAGTGCGTGAACGTTGGCACTGCCGTCAGGGCTGCGTAGTTCCACGGTCTGGTTGTACCGGACCGGATCCCCTTGTCGCGGTTCCCGAGGGTTGGCGTCGTAGATCATGTTGGTTGCCCCACGCCAGCCGAGTGGTACCCGCACGAGGACGGAGCGGTTACAATCCCCCCAGCAGATACGTGTCGGCGCTTCCTGACGGGGCACGAGACGCAGAAACGAGGTAGGTACGGTATTGCCGAACGCGGTCAGGGAGGGCGCGAAAGTCAAAAGCCCCGAAATCAATTTCCTTGCACTAGGGGTCAGTCCCTGATCATCGGCCATGATATTGAACCCGTTTTCCATCAATCGGACGTGGAAATGTAAACCATTACCCGCGTGACCAACGATGATCTTTGGGGCGTAGCTGACCTCATATCCAAATTTGCAGGCCACTTCGCGCACCGCCCATTTGGCCAGAACCATCTGATCGGCAGCGTCCTCGACCTCTGTCGGCAGAAATTCAATCTCGTGCTGCACCATTTCCACACCTCCGTGGATGATGTTGCCGACCTCGGCGTGGCCATACTTGACGGAACATCCCATTTCGCTGACGACTTTCATCGCCTCCCGGCGGACATCATCCCGCTTGGAAAAGGGACGGGACTCATGGTACCCTCGCTGTTGGACAATGGGGTATATACTGTCGATTTCGCTGAAGAGGTAATACTCCAATTCCCCAAACATTTCCATGGTGTAACCGGTTTTTTCATTCAGCAGATGGTGGGCCTTTGTGACCAGGTTTTCCGGAGAGCTTTCCAGGGGATTCCCGTCGGCGGTATAGTAAGAACAGAGAATATCGAGGGTTGGAATCTCCGAAAAGGGTTCGACAAAGGCCGTCTTGTACCGGGGAACAACATAAAGGTCACTGGATGAGGCGGATATGAAGGGAAAAAGGCTCGAGCCGTCGACCCGTTCACCGGCACTGAGTAGCCGGTCAAGATGGCTGCGGCTGTTGATGACGAAATTCAGGGTCTTGAGCCGGCCATCACCACCCACATAACGGAAATTAAGCATGCGGACACCACGGTGTTCGATAAACCGCATAAGGTCGGCCTTGGTAAATTCGTTGGACGGTTTTTTCAAGTACCGTACCAAAGGGTTGGGATTCAGTTCGATCTCGTCTTTCATAGGTTCTCCATCTGGAATTCTCGAAAAATTTGCAAATTCTATTCACCAAAGAAAAAAAATGCAATTGTTTTTTGAAACGACAGGTTTGTCGGGAAGTCTCTGACGAGATCAATCATCTCCAACAATCTTCTTCACATGTACGGTATGAAATCCAGGAGAATTCCCGGGGCGGCACAGGAGATTCAGGGTGTCTGGCCGCATATTCCTTTTGAACCATCATGATGGCTTCGTTCTCGCTCCGTGCAGAAACAACCTGCCAGAAAAATACTCTTTTGTCCCCGGTCTCAGACAAGTCAAGGAGCTCAACCTTGTATCTTGCTGTTTTGACATTCTTTAAAACCATTTTACAGGGATCCCCGACTAATTTATTCTTGCCTTTTTAAGGCCTATCCGGCTGGACCTGAATGATCAAGGAAAAAGTTTTTTCGAAGCCAAAAAGCCGGCGCCTCCCCGTCAACAGCCGCTATTTTTTTATTTCCGGTAACGCTCGTCGAGAAGCAGACTGATGCCGGCCATGACGGCGCTGGTGACGCCCTCAAACTGGTCCCGGTATTTCCGCTGGGATTCCTTGGAGAAGAGTTTGAACGGCGTGTCGATCCGGTAGGGTTTCAGGCGGTCTTCGATGGACAGGGGGTCCCCGACGCGATAGATGATTTGTCCGCTCCGGGCGAAGGGCAGGTGGCCTCGATAGACTTGCTCGGAGTTGTTGCACCCGATGGGAACGATTTTTTTTTGGCTCCAGAGGGCCAATTGGGCGAGACCCGTTTTGCCCTCCGCCAGTTGGATGGACCGGGTCCCTTCGGGAAAGATGATCAAATTCAGCCCCCGGTCGAAAAGGGCCTGGCGACTCAGTTCGGCCACCCGTTCCATGACCAGCTCGTAATAATCTCGGATAAACTCGACGAAATCATCCCCCCAGGCACGAAACACCCGGGCGGCATTCTCCGGATACGTCCCGGCCTGGTCGTATTTCCCGTCGATGACATCTTTCACATCCCGGTAGAGCTCCGGGTCGATCCGTTCCCCGAATTTTTTCTTGTAAAATTCCTCAATGAGATATGCCATGGACGGGACGGGAATCAGGTTGCACGCATCGAGGAATTTCCCCAAAAGGGCGTTGCGGTAGTACTTGCTCTTGACCCAAACCGTCGTGTAGGGGAACGTTTGCAAAGACCAGAGCTTCCACTGGAAGGGCCAGTAGTTATACCGGTCCGTGTGGTTCATGGCAAAAATGACATTTTCGTTGCGGGGAATCTTGTCGAGGTTTTCGATTTGGATGTCGACTTTGGCGAAGAGGCGATAGTTGGGGGTCAGAAGGCAATTGGCCACGATCATCTGGCCCCGGGGGTTTTCGACCAGACGGATGCGGTTCAGATGTTCGATGTCAACCATGGGCGCTACCCAACGAATCTGAATTTTTACTCGTAACTACAGCATATTAAGGACAAACAAGCTCTTTCAACGATCGACTTCTGCAAATCCGGCGGTTTTCTCTTCATGCCGGCTTACAACGGAAAGACAACTATTTCCATGCACCGCCGCTTAAAATGATATCCCGCACCCGGGCGAGTTCGGCCGGGGTATCGACCTCGACGGAATCGTAGGGTGTCACGACCAGCTTGATCCGGTAACCGTACTCCAGCGCCCGAAGCTGCTCCAGCGCCTCCAGTGTCTCCAGGGGACTCTGGGGTAATTTGGAAAAAGTCTCCAGGAAATGCCGCCGGTAGGCGTAAATACCGTGATGTTTGTAGTAGTCAACCTCGTGGATATGGTCCCGGTCATAGGGAATCGTGGCCCGGGAGAAGTACAGGGCGAAGTTTTCCTTATCAAAAACCGTCTTGACGGCGTTGGGATGGGAGATCTCCTCTTCCCGGATAATCCGGTAGATCAGGGTGGACATGGGGATAGACGGATCCGCCAGGAGCGGCTCCACCACTTCGTCGATCTGAGTCGGTTCGAAAATGGGCTGATCGCCCTGGATATTGACGACGATGTCGGTGTCTTCCAAGTTAAGCGCCATCGCCGCTTCGGCGATCCGGTCCGTTCCGGAGCGGTGCCGCTCGGCCGTCATGATGGCCCGGCCGCCAAATTTTTCCACCGCCTCGAAAATGCGTCTGTCGTCGGTTGCCACCGCCGCCTCCGTTACTGTTTTCGCCCGGAGGACCCGCTCGTAAACATGCTGGAGCATGGGCTTGCCGCAGAGATCCGCCAAGGGTTTCCCGGGAAATCGGCTTGACTCGTAACGGGAGGGGATGACGCAGACGATCCTCATAAATGAGCCTCCTGGGCGTTCAAATAATTTACCACGTAATCCCGGACAGTCTCTTCCAGTGGCTTGAAGAAAACAGGACATCCCTGGTTCCGGAGCTTATCCATCTTCGCTTCAGTAAAGTACTGATATTGAGCCTGTAGATTCTCCGGCATGGAGATATAGTCGATTTGAGGTTCCATACCCCTGGCGCTGAAAACGGCGGAAATAAGGTCATTCCAGGTGCGGGATCGTCCCGTTCCGACATTGAAGATGCCGTTTTTATCACTGTTTTCCATAAGCCACCACATAACATCCACGCAGTCCTTGATATAGACGAAATCGCGCCGCTGTTCCCCGTCGCCGTAATCCGGCCGGTGGGATTGGAACAGCCGTACCCGCCCGGTCTCCCTGATCTGGTGAAAAGCTTTGTAGATGACGCTCGACATGTCACCCTTATGGTACTCATTCGGGCCGAAAACATTGAAGAATTTGATCCCCGCAGCCTGCTTCTGGATCCCGTGGCGCAGACACCACTGGTCGAAAAGCTGCTTGGAGTAGCCGTACATGTTGATGGGCCGGAGGTCGTTGATACCTGTCTCGTCGTCGTCGAAACCCTGCGATCCGTCGCCGTAAGTGGCGGCGGAACTGGCATAAATGAGACGGACGCCATGCCGGAAAGCCCACTCGGCCACCCGGCAGGAGTAATGGAAGTTGTTGTCCATCAGGTAGTCCGCATCCGTCTCCGTCGTGGCGGAACAGGCACCCATATGGACCAGACTCTCGACGGGAAAAGGGACCCGGTCTCCGAGGATCATCTGGAGAAAGAGGTCCTTGTGGAGAAAATCGGCGTAGCGCCGGTTGACGAGGTTCTTCCACTTGCCGGAAGAGCCGAGACGATCGACGATGACGATATCGTCAATCCCCTCGGCGTTCAGTTTCCAGACAAAGGCGCTGCCGATAAAACCTGCCCCGCCGGTGACCACGATCATCTTGCAAATCTCCTCCGTTTCAAAATCACCACAACGTTACTTGCGGCTTTGTAAAAAGCGCCAGAGGCGAGGCACGCGAATCCTGAGGAACGAGGCGTACTTATCAACCGTACGCCGCAGTGACGAAGGATGAAGCGTAACGAAGTATATGGCCTTTTTACGAAGACGTTTTACAACTCTTGCGCGGCCTTCTCAATCGCTGCCTTGATCTGGGCGATCCGCTCGTCGGACATCCTCACAGAAATGCCCATCACCAGCGTCCGGCCCAGGAGATCTTCCGCCTGGGGAATGCTTTTCCGTTCGTAAGCAACCTTACCCTTATAGGAGGGATCGGTGAAGGGGTACTGCTTCGGGTTTGCCGTCGCAAAAGAGAGCATGTGCTCCCAGTTGGGCGCGTAATGCCACTTGTTCGCCTTGTAGCAGACCGTGTCGACGCCGGCGGCGGACATGCTCTTCTGGAACTTCGCCGCCATCTCTTCCGTCGGCAGATTAAAGGCGATAAATGTCGCCGTGTCGCCGTCCGGATCGGGCACTTCCCGGAAGCCGACACCCTTGACTTGGCTCAGGAAGCTCTTGATCTTCGCCTTGTTCTTGCGCTGCTCACTGCAAACATAGTCGAGTTTCCGCAGTTGAGCCAGTCCCAGCGCGCCCTGGAGCTCGTTCATCCGGTAGTTGAAACCCAGGATGTGCCGCCCCTCCATGGCCCGGGTCACCGCCGGGTTGTGGTCGTGACCGTGATCATGGTATTCGTCGGCCCGCCATGCGAATTCCTTGTTGTCTGTGACGACCATGCCGCCTTCGCCGGTCGTAATGGTTTTGGCATAGTCGAAACTGAAGGTACCCATGTCTGCGAAGGTTCCCAGTTTCTTCCCTTTGAGACTCCCGCCGCAACACTGGGCGTTGTCCTCCAGGACCAGGAGGTTGTGCTGCTTCGCCACGGCCATGATCTTGTCGATATGGGCCATGGACCCGCACATGTGGACAGGAATAACGGCCTTCGTATAAGGGGTGATTTTCCGTTCGATGTCCGCCGGATCGAGGTTGAGGGTCGCATCAATATCACCCATAACGGGGATGGCCCCGACTTCAAGGACCGCTTCCCAAGTCGCCACAAAGGTAAAGGCCGGCACGATGACCTCGTCGCCCGGGCCGACGCCCATGGCCGCCAGGGCCACCTTCAGGGCCGACGAACCGGACGTGACGCCCAAGGCATAAGTCGTGCCGCAGTACTCGGAAAATTCCTTCTCCAATTGCTTGACCTTGAAAATGCCTTTTCTCTCGTTATCAAATCCATAGCGCATGAAAACGCCCGTTTCCAGGACATCCATGACTTCCTTCATCTCTTCCTTACCGATCAGTTCCGCACCGGCCATTGTATTGTTCCTCCGTTTACTTGTATTTTTCCTGTTAGTAGCACTGCTTGTAAATCTCGACCATGTTCTCCAGGGTCATCTTACAGGGATTGTTCGCCAGGGGCCGGGCCACCGTCATGGCCACCTCGGCCAGTTCCGGAAAGACCGCTTCAGGAATTTCCAGCGTCTCCAGCCGTGTGGTGATGCCGCAATCCTCGATCAGGGCCTCGACAGCTTCCACGGCCAGGTAAGCCGCCTCCCGCAGGGGCAGATTTTCCGTCACTTCACCCATGACCTCGGCGATATCCGTGAATTTCTCCAGTGAACCCGGCAGGTTGTAGGCCATGACGGCCGGCAGAATCATCGTGTTCGCAAGACCGTGGGGTACGCCGTAACGCCCGCCCAGCGGGTAGGACAGGGAGTGGACCGCCGTCACGCCGGCATTGGCCAGACCGATCCCGGCGTAGAGGCTTCCCAAGAGCATCTGCTCCCGCGCTTGGAGGTCACTCCCGTTATGGACGCAGGTCCGGAGATTTTCTGAAATGAGGCGGATCGCCTCAAGGGAAAACATCTCGCTCATGGGAGAGGCGTTAATGGACGTATAGGACTCGATGGCGTGGCACAGGGCATCGATCCCGGTTTCCGCCGTGGGTTTCGGCGGCAGGGTCAAGGTCAAGGTCGGGTCGCACAGGGCGATATCCGGATACAGATAGGGGCTGTTCATGCCTTCTTTTTTCTTCAGGTTCTTCCTAACGAAAACGGCTGTGAAAGTCACTTCGCTTCCCGTACCCGCCGTGGTCGGTACCTGAATCTGCGGCACGCCCGGGCCGGGAACGTTGTTCAGACCGAGATAATCGACTGCCTTCCCTTTGTTGCCCGCGACGGCCGCAATGGCCTTGGCCGTATCCATAGCGCTCCCGCCACCGATCCCGACAACACAATCGCATTTCCCTTTGAGCGCCGCCTTTGCCCCTTCATCCACCAGCTCGATGGGCGGTTCGGGAATCACTTTGTCGTAAATGACGTATTTCATGCCGCCTTTGGCCAGAATTGCTTCGATCCGTCCCTGGAAATCGGCACCCGCCAGATTCTGATCCAGGACGATGAAGGGGCGTGAGCCTCCGAGTTCCTTGATATAATCCACCAGGGCGTCAAACGACCCACTGCCAAAGACAATCTTCTTTGCGCCCGTAAAGGCAAAATTCATTTTCATATAAGAACCCCCTTGTTCTTGCGATTTTTCATGGAAACGTTAACTGCAAACTTAGGTCTAATACGGATACGGTCGCGTAAAGTCAAGTTTTTTTGTCCCCTTTCTCCAGAAACCACGCCATCTGCCGGCAGATGCCCCGAACAATCTTCACCTCTTTAGCCAGCAGTCCCGTCCGCGAAAACAGACGCCGGATGTGCATCATCCAATACTCTGGGTTCTGGGGGTTTAAAAAACCGATTTTTACCAAAATGTCGCGTACTTGGCCATACATACCTTCGAGTTCACGGGACGTGGCCAGTCTGGAAGTAAAGCGCTCGTCCATATCGGAGTGCCAAGCAAAGATTTCGTAACAGAGGATCATGACGGCATGGGAGAGGTTCAGGGACTTGAATTCCGCCGTAGGGATGTTGACGACCAGATGGCAAAGCCGGAGTTCATCATTGGTGAGCCCTGCATCCTCGGGTCCGAACAGCAGGGCAACTCGATTTCCCTGAGAGATGTCGCCGACTTTCTCCGCCATCTCCCGGGGCGTGACCACGGGCCCGCGGGCATTTCCGAGGCGGGCCGTCGTCCCGACTACATACTGGAAATCCGCCAGGGCGGTCTCCAGATCATCGACATAACGGATGCCGTCGATCACCGAGGCGGCGACATGGGTTGCCCGGCGGTACATTTCGTCCCGGTCGAGATCACGATTCCCGATCACACCGAGCCGGGCGATGCCCATGTTCTTCCCGCACCGGGCGACGGCGCCGACGTTACCGGCAAACCGGGGTCGGCACAAGACGATAGAAATATTGTTTGTATTCGATTTCATAGGTTTTTGGTTCCCGATTCTCATATGACAAAATCATGCCCCCGGCAAATGAAAAAACCGGCCATGATGATATTCCATGCTATTTTAAGGATGATTTTTTTAGAAAATGTTGCACGACTTGATCTCCAAATCGGAGAAATCCATTGACAGATCATCACGTTTATCATAAACAACCGGAAATATTATAGCTTTTATGTGGTTTTGCCCTTCATCTCCCCAAATGGGGGCCGGTGTTGGCGAACCAAGATTTTTGCTCCTTTTGATAACCGACAGAAGGGTTATCGGATGAACTTAACCACGACGAGTGAGGTCTGCCGTCTATATAAATCACATCGGCCTATGCAAATCACTCCCATCCGGGGGGACGTGATGTTTCCGGTTCCTCCAACACAAAAAGGGTTCACCCTGCTCGAGGTCATAGCCATCCTCTTGATTTTAGGCATTATTTCCGCTGTTGCCGTCTCCAGGATGGAAACGGACAGCGGCAGCCTGTTTGCGGCCAGAGATTCCCTGATGGCGCATCTGCGTCTGGCACAGATGCGCGCCATGAACACCACGGCAGACGGCGATTCCGTGTGGGGTCTGCGCTTTGCCGGCAACAGTCAATATCACCTTTTTTATTGCCCGGCAGCCAGCAGTTGCGACCCGGCGAACCATGCGAGAAAAGTGGTCGCGCCTGGCGCAGCCGCCGCAGATATTGACTTAAGGGCAAGTCAAGTGACACTATCCGGCATCCCGTTTCCCTTCGTTCTTGCATTTAACCGATTCGGAACACCCTTCGGCAGCGCGGTACTGACCACCCCCCTGGGATCCTCCGTCACGATCACGCTGCAGGCATCCGGGACATCCGGCCGCATCACCATCACTCCCCTGACCGGGAGGATTTCCCCGTGAGTACCGTGACAAGATCCTCCCTAAGGAATGGTTTTTCCCTGATTGAATTGATCGTGATCATCGTTCTGTTCGGCATCATGGGAACCTTTCTGATCACGCTCAAGGGACCTCTGGTAAACAGCGCCGCTTCTTACACGTGGTTTCAGGATCAAATGGCGCTGCAACAGGAAATGGAGAACATTATCGGTCAGTATAAATATAACCGGTCAACCCAGGGAACGCTTTTCGGGTTAACCGCTTTCAGGTCTTGGGTGCTCGGCAGGCCTTACGTGGTAACGGCGGAAACGGGTTTCATCACGTTCACACCCGCCCTCAGTGCCGGAGCAACAACCTACAGCAGTTCATCCATACAAACGTCT
>CAYOYJ010000009.1:16613-30485 GCA_964408155.1 uncultured Syntrophales bacterium | reverse complement strand
CCAGAAACGGATTATTATTTACAAATCACGGAAAGGTTGTTATAAAAAACGCCCGTTACCGGAACGACCAGTCTCCTCTTGATGCTGCATGTGACTGTTATACCTGCAGAAACTTCACAAGAGCCTACTTGAGACATCTATACGTCTCCGGGGAAATCCTGGCGATGATATTGAACACGATTCATAATGTCAGATTCTACCAACGTCTCATGGAGGACATACGCGGGGCCCTGCGCAATGGTGATTTTCAGCGCTTCAGCCGGGATTTTCTGGCGCGCATGGACGACAGTGATCCGAAATGTGACGCCACGGCGGACAAACCATAAATAGGGGATTGCAGACGAGATCATATCTGCCGTATATAATATAAATAAAGGAGGAAACGTATTGACTGACATCGCCTATGCAATGGGTGCCGGAGGAGGCAGCGGATCTCCCGGAGGGGGAGATATCGGTTTTCTGATCATGATGGTCGTCTTGTTCGGCATTTTCTATTTTCTCTTGATCCGGCCTCAGCAGAAGAAACAGAAGGAAATCAGGCAAATGCTTGAGAATCTGACCCATGGGGACACCGTGGTCACCTCGGGCGGCATTCACGGCAAAATCGTGGCCATCACGGATAACGTGATCACTCTGGAAATCGCCGATAAGGTACGCGTCAAGGTATCACGACCCTTTATCGCCGAAGTCATGCAAAAAGCGTCATAAATCCCATTCCACGAGGTTAACTATGTTCAACAGCATCAAGTTCCGGGCAATCCTTACCATACTGATCTTTCTGGCAGCCATCTTTTACCTGACTCCCACCTTTGTTCCCGAACTGCCCGACTTCTGGAAAGAAAAATTGCCCAAGGACAAAATTCATCTTGGCCTGGATCTCCAGGGCGGGATGCACCTGGTTCTGGAAGTCAATGCGGACAAAGCGGTGGACTCAACTCTGGAAAGGCTGTCCAACAATCTGAAAGAAACCCTGATGGGGAACAGGATCAGGTTCCGCAATATCGATCGGACGGCCGACAAAACGATTACCCTGGAATTGACCGACCCGGCAGCAAGAGAATCGTTTGAAAAAACCCTGAAGAGCCACTATCCCGATCTGGAGATCGCCAACTCGGAAACCGTTGAAGGCCGGGAAAAGGTTTATTTGAAGATGAATGTAAACCGTGTGGCCGAAGTAAAGAAAATGGCGGTCGATCAATCTCTGGAAACGATCCGAAACCGCGTGGACCAGTTCGGCATCTCTGAACCGGAGATTATTCCTCAAGGCAACGATCGCATTCTGATCCAGTTGCCCGGCATCAAGGATACAAAACGGGCGAAAAATCTGATCGGTAAAACGGCCCAGCTGGAGTTTAAGCTCGTCGATGACGAACACAGTCTTGAGGACGCCCTGAAAGGAAACGTTCCCGAAGGCAGCGAAGTTGCCTATGGACTCCATGCTGACCGCGAAACAGGACGCCAGACATCCATCCCGTATCTCTTGAAAAGCAAGACCCTGCTCACCGGCGACTCCCTGGAAAGCGCGAAAGTCCAGATCGGTAACCGCTTCGGCGAGCCCCATGTGGCGATAAAGTTCAACGACCAGGGATCGAATGATTTTGACCGGATTACCGGTGAGAATGTCAAAAAACGCCTTGCTATTGTCCTGGACGGCAACGTATACTCCGCTCCGGTCATCCAGGAGCGCATCTCCGGCGGTCAGGCACAGATAACAGGGGCTTTCACGATGGAGGAAGCCCGCGACCTGGCGATTGTCCTGCGAGCCGGCGCCCTGCCCGCTCCCGTTAACATCCTGGAAGAACGGACCGTCGGACCGTCGCTGGGTCAGGATTCCATCAACAAGGGCACCTGGTCCTGCCTTGTAGCGGGCATTCTGATTTTCATGTTCATGGTCATCTATTACCGAGCCTCCGGTTTGATCGCCGACCTGGCTTTGGCTATGAACCTTTTTCTGCTTCTGGGCACCATGGTCATGTTCGGCGCGACCCTGACTCTCCCCGGCATCGCCGGTATTGTTCTGACCATCGGCATGGCGGTAGACGCGAACGTTCTGATCTTCGAACGGATTCGCGAGGAGCTGCGTACGGGAAAAACCCCGCGCGCCGCCGTGGAAGCAGGCTATGCCAAGGCGTTTCTGACCATACTCGACTCGAATATCACAACACTGGTGGCGGCCCTGTTCCTGTTCGGATTCGGAACCGGACCGGTCAAGGGATTTGCCGTCACCTTGACGATCGGTATCGTGGCCAGCATGTTTACGGCGGTCTTTGTCACACGCATTATTTACGATTATTACATCTGGAACCGAAAAATCACGACGCTTAGCATCTAAATTAGAAGGGATTATCTCATGGCATACATGGAAATTGTCAAACTCAACACGCAAATTGATTTTGTGCGCTGGATGAAGAGCGCCACGGCTGTTTCACTGGTGATTATCCTCATCGGAATTGTCTCCGTTGTCTGGCAGGGGGGACTAAACTACGGCATCGATTTTGCGGGAGGCTCCCTGGTTCAGATTAAATTCAAAGAAGAACCGCAGATCGACAAGATCCGCAGTACATTCACGACGATCGGTCTGGAAAACAGCATCATTCAGACTTATGGTTCCCATGAAATTGTCGTGCGGACTCCGGATATTCATATGGATTTGAAAGGACTGGAAGCAAAGATCGAAACCTCTCTCGGCACCATGTATCCGGCAGACGGTTTTGTTGTACAGCGTACAGAAGTGGTGGGACCGAAAGTAGGTAAAGAATTGACCAAGAAAGCGCTCCTGGCCATCATTTTCTCCTGGATCGGTATTCTTGTTTATGTAGGCTTCCGGTTTGAATTCCGCTACGCCCTGGGCGGTATTATTGCTCTGATTCATGACGTCCTGGTGACCCTTTCGATCTTTTCTCTGATGAACAAGGAATTCGATTTGAATATTGTGGCAGCCCTGCTGACAATCATTGGATTTTCAATCAATGACACCATCGTTATTTTTGACCGGATACGTGAAAACGCCCGGAAAAATGTCCGCATGGAGCTGAAAGACGTCATTAATCTGAGCGTCAATCAGACGTTGAGCAGAACGATCCTGACTTCTCTTACCGTTTTCATGGTTTTGCTGGTCCTCTACTTTTTCGGAGGTTCGGTGATTCACAATTTTGCCTTCACCTTACTCGTCGGCACGGTCGCCGGTGTATATTCGACGGTATTTATCGCCAGCCCCATTGTTTTGCTATTTGAAAAAATCAAACCTTCAGCGATCACCAGGAAAAAGTAAATTGTCTTCCCCCGACGCTTTTGGCCTTACCCTGTTTATCCTCTTTTTATTCCTGGGGATATTTCTGTGCATCCACGGACTCCCGGGGTTGGTGCTGATCGCGGCGGATATTCTTGTCTACGCAATCATCACTGGTTTCGGAAAAATCGGCTGGCAAGCGCTTTTGGTCATGGGTCTGATCGCCATTGTCGGTGAAATTGCCGATATATTCTTTTCCCTGAAGGGTTCCCCCCGTTTCGGCCCGACCCGACAGTCCATCCTTCTCTCTTTGAGCGGCGGTTTCCTTTTGGCTCTGCTTCTGACACCGGTTTTGCTGATTGTCGGCCTGGTCGGCGGGTTTTGTCTCGGCGGTCTTGTGGGTCTGTTCTGCGCCCTGATGCATCAGGAATCCCAATTAAGACCTTCATACCGAACGCCTTTTCGTGTTTTAACCGGTCGGATGGCGACCTTTCTCTGGAAGGGCTCCGTGGCCTCGACCCTGGTTTTCTTTACTCTTTTATTATCCTATGACTAAGGGAAAAAACCTATGACGCGTGCATCAAGACCCAAATCGAAAATTCAGGAATACGCCGAGGCGATCATTATTGCCATTCTTATCGCCGTGTTCATCCGGACCTTTGTTGTTCAGGCATTCAAGATCCCTTCCGGTTCCATGAAACCGACTCTGCAGATAGGCGATCACATCCTGGTGAATAAATTCATTTACGGCGTTAAAATCCCCTGGCTGCGGAATACCGTTTTCCCGGTCACCGAGCCGCAACGGGGCGACATTGTCGTGTTCATCTATCCTCAGGACCGTTCAAAAGATTTCATCAAACGTGTCATCGGTTTGAGTGGCGACAAGATTGAAATTAAAAACAAGGTGATTTTCATCAACGATCGGCCCTACCAGGATGGGCATGGCGTCTATGTAGACAATTATGTCATTCCGGGGGCGCTTCAGCCGCGGGACAATTTCCCTCCGGTGATTGTCCCGCCTGATTCCATTTTTGTCATGGGCGATAACCGGGACCAGAGTTATGACAGCCGTTTCTGGGGCCCCGTTGACTTGAAGGATGTCATGGGGAAGGCCTTCATTATTTACTGGTCCTGGGACAGGGATCATCTCGACGTGCGCTGGTCGCGGTTGTTTAATTTGCTGAAATAACCGATATCGAGACCTCTAATGTCCACGGGAAAACAAAAATGATTTTTTTGCGGGGACTCGGCCACGATCTTGAACCGGTCGCCCTGCTCGACAAAAGTGAATTTACCGGCACCCGCCTTCAGGAAACAGACGCCGATCCGAAGCGCCATGAGCCGATCCGGGTCAAGCTTCTGGAGAACGGCTCGTCGAATCGTCGGGAGGCTGCAGCGAGCCCGACGGTAAATCTGAAATCGGACGGCGCCCGGATTTTCGGGCGGACATTCCTTCTCTACAGAGCACCCCCGGAACCGAGACTCATGTTTTCCAGATAAGAGAAACCACCATCGCCAGCGACAGAATCACCAGAGTCGACACAGTCAGCCAAGCAATGATGTTCGTGGCCCAGCCATTGGTGTATCTGCCCATGAGACGCCGGTCGTTGATCAGCAAAAGCATGAAGATGAGGATCACCGGCAGGAGCAGACCGTTGAGCACCTGTGTGTAGTACATGATCCAGATGAGGGGAAATTGGGGCAAGAGTATGATGCCCGCCCCCAGAAAGATCATGAACGAATAGAGACCGTAGAACTGCGGCGCTTCGACAAATTTGTGATTGACGCTTGACTCCCAGCCGAACGCTTCACAGATGGTATAGGCTGTGGAGAGCGGCAGGATGGAGGCGGCAAACAGGGAGGCATTGAGAAGCCCGAAAGCAAAAAGAAGCGAACTGTACTTGCCTGCGAGAGGTTCCAGGGCGAGGGCCGCATCCTTGGCCGTCTCGATACGAATGCCATTTTGAAACAGGGTCACAGCACAAAGCATGATGATGAAAAAGGCCACTACATTGACCATAAAGGCGCCGATAATTACATCAATACGTGTATAACGGTATTCGGAGGTGCGGATGCCCTTTTCCACAACGGAAGATTGCAGGTAGAACTGCATCCAGGGTGCGATGGTCGTGCCGACAAGGCCGATGGCCATCGCCAGATATCCCGGATCGAATTGCACGGAAGGATTGATGAAAGACGTACCGATCTGACCCCAGTCCGGCTCGCCCATGATGCCGGATACGATGTAGGACAGGTAGAACAGGCAGGCGACAAGGAAGACTTTTTCAACGGACTTGTAGTTCCATTTGACGACCAGCAACCAGACAAAAAAAGCGGCCATCGGTACGGAAATATATTTGCTCACACCAAATATTTCCATGCTGGCTGCGACGCCGGCGAACTCGGCAATGGTGTTGCCCAGATTCGTCAAGAACAGGATAATCATCAGATAGAAGGTGATTTTCGCACCAAACCGTTCCCGGATCAGGTCCGACAAACCCTTGCCGGTCACAACGCCCATCCGGGCGCACATCTCCTGGATGATAATCAATGAAAAGACGATGGGAATGAGAATCCACAGGAGGGTCAGACCGTAATCCGCTCCCGCCAGGGAGTAGGTGGTAATGCCGCAGGCGTCGTTATCGACGTTTGAGGTGATGATGCCCGGACCGATGAGGGCGAAGAAGACCGACAGGGTAATCCAGAAACGCGTCCGGACAATACCGGAAAGCATCTGCCGAATTCGAGATAAGAATCGTTTCGCCATGACTGCGTCTGTCTCCCTCTTCGTTCATCTTGCCTATTTCCCCAGATGCGGAGCAATAATCTCCAGAATATTTCTAAAAATGATAACCCCCATCATCCGCTCGTCATCATCGATAACCGGGATGGCCATCACCCCGTATTTCGCGAACAGGTTTGCGATTTCCTTCTTGTCTTCCTCGATGTTAACGGACACGATACGCGTGTCCATCAGGTCTTCCAATCTGCCGTCCAAAGGAGAAACCAGCAGTTCCCGGAGGCTCATCATGCCCATCAAACGCTCATTTTCATCGAGGACATAGACATAATACGCAAAATCCATGTCCTCCGCTTCGCGACGGATGGCCTCGATGGCTTCGCCAGCGGTCAACATCGGCGGATAGCTTAAAAACGCCGTCGTCATCAGACCGCCGGCCTTTTCCTCCGGCAGTGCGAGCAGTTCTTTCACGTCATCGGCGATATCCTGCTCCATTTCGCTGAGTATACCTTCCGCCTGATGCCTGGGAAGGTCTGCCAAGAGATCCGCCGCTTCGTTGAGGGACATTTCTTCGATGATGTCGGAAGCCTGCTCAGGCTTGAGTTCCTTGATGATGCTGACCTGGATCTTTGGATCCGTCTCTTCAAGCGTTTCCGCCGCCGTTTCCACATCAAGGGACCGGAACACGGCCGCCCGCTGGTGGATATCTAAATCTTCAATAATATCTGCAAGATCAGCCGGGTGTATTTGCGACAACCGGTCCTGAGCCACTTTTAATTTCAGCAGATCCGGAGATGACAGGGGTTGTACAAATTTCCAGGCAATAAACTGATCTGTCAGATTGTAGTCCATGGAGGCCTGCAGAAAGGCTTCCAGAGGCTTCAGCAGACCCGCCCTGCGCATCAGCCCTCGGAAACCCACATCAACATGGACCAGGTGCAGCAGATTATGCGCTTTTAGAAACTGAAGATCGTTTACACGCAGCAATTTGGCGCCGTTGGTATCAACAACCTGTTTATCGAGCAGGGTGTCTTTAAGAAAAATCTCTCCTTCCCGGCTTTCGGGCTTGCGGCATTCTCCCGGTGAAAAATCGTCTATTCGAAGCGTTTTATCGACTTCCAGGACTTTGCTCCAAGGCACGCAAAACTGCCCGCCGGAGGCGCCTGACGACAGCATGACTTCCGTCACGATCGGGTAAGGCTCGACCAGACCAACAGCCAAGTCCACAACCTTTCCGATTTTTTTGTTTTGTCGATTGACAACCCGTTTCCCCAGAATCCCGCTCAAAAACAAAAATACCTGAGGATCGGAATATTGAAGCGCCATGCCCCATACCTCCAGGTGCGGCATCTATATCATTATTAGGACGAGATAAAAAGTTTTTTCTGGAGCCGGTTCATGTAGCAGAGGCTCTGAAACTCAATGAAGCCCGGCTGTAAAGCGTGCTGAGAATCAGTAGACATCCTGCCGACAGTATCCAGCAATTACCGGACTTTATCCTGAAAGAGGCCATTGCCCTTACGGGGAGCAAGTTCGTTTGCATCAATTTCTATGACGACAAGAAAATGCTGCAAAGTCGACTGTTGCGGGCCCGGGAAACGGAATCCGTGGAGGGGCCGGCGGGCGGGAGGACTCATGATTGCAACAATACGCTGAGCGCGATTATCAATCATGCTCACTGAGAGGATAAGAGGCAAATTCTCGAGATGGTTCAGGCCATCTTCGAAGAACTGGGCTATAAGGCGATCCCGGCGGGTATGCCGGGCGAAGCTCTCCGCCAGACAGAATCCCAGGCGAAAGAAATGATGCTCTTGATCACCGATGTGGTTATGCCCGAGATGAACGGCCGGGAATTGGAGCAGTTGCACGGGAAAGAATGCCGGAAATTCAATGTCTTTTCAACTCGGGGCCGCATCCGGTATGATTGCTCGCCGGGGTGGGCCGGAAGAAGGGGTCCGCTTTCTCCGGACAACCGTTTTCCCTGAAATCGCTTGCCTTCAAAATGTGGGACATCCTGCATCCCACAGATTCTCCAGTGGACGATTAAGATCATGCTTTCACGGGCGTTTAAAAGACGACCTAAAATTTAAAAATATTTGTGCGCTGCCTGTCCTGATGTGATATTAGAAACTCAAGCGACGGCGCGCATGCAAACGATTCACAATCACAGCGTCAACGCCGCCGAAATCGAATGAGGCAGTAGCCGGCTAAAACACATCGCGGAGGTCGA
The DNA here is from genome assembly GCA_964408155.1 of uncultured Syntrophales bacterium. Lineage (GTDB taxonomy): Bacteria > Desulfobacterota > Syntrophia > Syntrophales > JAAYKM01 > JAAYKM01. The sequence continues at coordinate 22,286 of CAYOYJ010000009.1, read as the reverse complement.
TATAAAGCACTATGTAATTGTTCAATGACAAGGGCCTGAGAAAGACCGGCTTTTCAGCCTCTTCCGCCCGACCCGAGAAAAACGGGAAGCGAAGAACCTCTCTCCGAATAACAAACCTAACGCTAAATTGTCGGTGTGTTTCGCAATGACTTCATTGTACTTTGAAAAATATCCGGCGTCTTGGACAAAGAGATTTTGTTCCTCCTTGATCCAACGATCTTCAGGAAAGGTTAGGCCTGTGTGCACGCGCAAAGGCATGTCGATTCCGCGCCGTTCGAAACGACTGCCTAAGATTTATGGCTTTTTTCCAAACAAGGTAAAAAATTGATTCGGAAAGGGTTAGCACGTTCATTCTTGATGAGGCGCACATGGCCGGTTTACATGAATATCAATAACTAAAAATACAGATCGAGGCTTAAGGAAATGTCAAAAGAAAATCAAATGACAATCAAGTCGAGTGAAAGACGTCGCTACGAGCGCTATATGGCACTGATTCAAACCAAAGTGGATGAAAAATCCCCCATTGAAATCAGTGTGGACGGGGTAACCGTAGATTTAGTGGACTTTGCCCTGGGGGGATTGTATGTCCTGGCCGACAAATGCTTCACCCTGGGAGAAACGGTCAATCTTTCCATCCGCCTCGGGAAAACAGGAACCATTACGCTGCTGGGTACCGTGGTCCGGATGAACCCGGAACCGGACAACGAACGCTGGGGTATCGCTATCGACTTGTCTCAGTTTTACGGGCTGAAATTTTCCCGGAAGGCATGAGTGCCCGCATATGGCCGGTCGACAGGATTTCCGGGTGCAAGCAGCAAACCGGAGAGTCTCGACTTGTAAAGTCTGCAAGGGGATTATAAAAGGTCCTGTTTAATGTCTTCGTAACGCCCTTTTTGAATCTTGACCAGCATGTCTTTGGCCTTCACGCCGTATTCGGACTGCGGCGCTTCCCGAACAACTTCCTGCAAGAGTTTCGAAGCTTCACTGTATTGTTTTTGCCGAACCATTACCACGGCCAGCCCATATTTGGCCTCAGTATAGTCGGGCGCCTTAGCCAGGGCTTCGTTTAAGTGAGTCGCAGCGTCCGCATACTGCCCGAGGGCAAGATAGGACAGGCCCATATTCTTTTCCAGCCGAGGCAACAATGGATATGAATCTCTCGTTTTAAGGGCTTGTTTATAACATGCGATGGAGCCTTTATGATCCCCTTTCTTATAAAGGGCCAAGCCCTTGTTATAAAGAGACACGGCCGGCGTATCGTAAAGAATATTCGCCAGGGCACGATCAAATGATGCAATGGCCGGATCAAGCTGATTGTTGTCCAGATAAAGCGTCCCGATGTAGTTGTGCGCTTCGGAATATTCCGGATTCAGCCTGACCGCCTTCTGGAATTCCATCATAGCTTTATCAGGAGCCTCCTTTGCCAGGTAGGCGATACCGATATAGTAGTGCAAGACCGGGTCATTCGGCGTCAGCTTTTCCGCCTTAAAAAATTCCCGTAAAGCGTCCGTATACTGACCTGATTTCATGAAGGCCGCACCGATAGCCATGTGATCATTGGCTTTTTCCTGGTTGGTGTTTACCGTGGCACAACCCAGGGCGAGAAAAATCACGATACCCAGAATCACAACGCACGTTGTTCTATTTTTCATGTTGACCTCGATTGTTGTTTGCTGTCACCCACCAGTCACTTTTATCCGTAAACCACCATTCCGCGGAATCGGTTTCCAGGATTGATTGAGCCACTTTTTTTGCCGTCTCCGTACACAACCGCTTCAGCACAAAACTTATCCATTCCTGGCTGTATTTATTGCCCAGATCGCCGTTTTCCTTCAACTGCAGCATCAGAGCCAGCTGATCGGCGTCATGGGCCAACCTCGATTCCAGTGAGGTTTTTGCGTTGAACTCGTCGATGGTCCTCTTGATGTCCGGGCCGAAACAGAGGGTGTCGGTGAGTTCCTTGACCGCCTTTTTTTCATCCACGGTCACATATTTCTTGTTGACATAATTCATATCGCCTGTTCGCGCTTCCGGCAGGTCGTGAACCAGGCACATTTTCATTACTTTCAGTTCATCCGCGCCGGTTTCCAGCTTGCACAAGGTATAACCGATAAAGATAGTCTGCAAGACATGTTCCGCCACCGATTCTCCGCCCGTTCCCAGGAATTGAAACCCTGTGCGGGGCGTTTTCTTCAACATCCCCATCTCAAAAAGAAAATTTGCAATACTTTTCATACAATCCCTTTTTTCAGCATCGCGATTCTGTTGGCCATCATCTCGGATAACTTTTTGATCTGAGTTTGCAGCGAAGCGACACCTTCCGGTTTCATGGCGAGAATCCGGTCAACCTGCCCTTTCCAGAATTCCACATTTTCGATTTCATTTTCCTTCATCTTCTTTTCAAACCGCACCTGAATCTCTTTCATCAATGCTTTGTCGTCGGGTATCGATGACATAGGAGGTCATTCCTTTCTTTCCTGTGATCATACTCTCACGGCAGGATTTTTCTGACAAGACTCCAATATCCCATATTCACGGTGCTTTCAATCTTTTTATATGGTTGGCGACCCCGCTTCCCCCAGCAATACTTCCTTATCGAACGTCTAAATGCTTTCGTCAATTGTAGATTTGTGATATTAAAAATCCGTCTTCTTTATGATGACCATCAAACTGATATGTTCTTATGCATGTATATCTTGTCTTAAAAAAATACCTCAGGTCTCTTCCTGCGGCATCCTCTCGCATCAGGCATGGCCGGTGGGCGCTTGTGGTTCTTTCTCTTCTGATAAGCCCTGCCCCTTCCTGCGCCGGCTCTAAGGAAGATACGGCGCTGCTTTCTTTTCAGAAATTGCTCCCGGCGGAACAACTGGGCAAACCCTATGTCATCCGGGAAGGCGACACCCTGTATGGAATCATCCGCAACAGATTGGGAATCCGCTCCGCCAAAGGCTTCAAGGAAGCGATGGACTTAATAAAAAAGCTCAATCCCAATCTTAGCGATCCTCGGAAATTGCGCCCCGGCCAACCGTTGATTCTTCCTGAGATGGAATTTGCACCGGAAAAAGACCCTTTCGGCGTCGAAACCGTATTCTATAAAGTCAAGAAAGGGGATTCCCTGGAAAAAATTCTCATGACTCAATTGAACGTCAAACGAAGCCAAATGACGGCCATGCTGCATAATGTTAAGGAAATGAATCCGCGCCTAAGCGATGTGGATCGCATCACCGTCGATCAGGTCCTTCGCCTCCCCGGTGTTAAAACGACTTCCGAAGAAGCCGGCGACAGTTTTCTGACTGAAGGCGACAACGACCCCGTCATTGATCCGGACAAACCGATTACCATCTCCGACACCTTAAAGCGAAACCTTCTGTTGGCAGGCGATATTCTGAATCGTTTTAAAGCGACTTTCGTCACAGATGGCCAGTATTATGTGCCGTTGGGCGAATCCGGACAGATCACCGTTGATTGTGCGTCCATCCCCCTCGTTGAATTCGCCGACGGCAGCATCGTTTTTATTGAGTTGAAAAGCCGACTGCCGGAACGAGCAAAAAAAATGATCCGAGCACACTGGTCGAATTACCGCTTCACCACCGTCCAGGAAAAGGATACGCTGATCTCTATTCTGCAGAAAATCGTCAATCAGTCGGGTTCCTACCGGATGAAGCAGGGGGGAAGATATGTGACAGGTGAACGACTGACCGTACAAATCACGCCGGGTTGGACGATCCAGCAGACCATGGACGCCGACAGCGCTAATCCGGTTCTGCGTCATGGTTTGGTGTTTTACAAAAATGCTTCCCAGTCGCTGCCCGCATATCTTCTGAAAAACCTGGACGGACACGGCGTTGTCTTAACCGAAATTGCGCTCGATTCCGGAATTATTCGAGATAAACAGGAGGGCCTTGCGCCTGTGGCGGCGCCGAATCTCTCGGGCGCCTCCAAGATCGATCTGATTCACAACCTGCTGGTGTTACTGGGGCAGGATGCCGCCAAAGATGTGGAACTGAGTCTTTACGACGAAAAAAAGGGCGGGTTCAGCCTGACCATGCGGGCCGACATAGTCCTGAAAAAAGACAACAAGCGGATCATTATTAGTTTCCGCAAGGTCCCCATGGAATTTTCGGACTTGCTGAAAAAAGACGGGATTGAAATCCTGACCTTAAACGACGAAGACGCCAAGATAAAGCTCGTCACCAAGATTCTCAATCATTTGGGTATATCGCACACCTTTAATTATTTTCGTCTTACGGTGAATCACGCGGAGAATCCCGACGATCCGTTTATCTCGGCCATATTTCCCGCCCTCCAGATTTATCAGGCGGACAATTTCCTGCATTACCTGGTTGACTATCCCTTTGATCCCGACTTTTTTACCTATTTCAAACGTCTAAAGGAGGTTAGTATTATTCAGTATTGAAAGCCATTGCACTGTTTTCAGGAGGGTTGGACAGCATTCTCGCCGTTAAACTGGTCCGACGTCAGGGTATTGCCGTCCAGGGGGTTACTTACGAAACCCCTTTTTTTAATGCCCGCAAAGCCCTCGCCGCCGCGTCCCAAATTGATTTACCGCTGCGTGTTCTCGACATCACTGAAGACCATCTAAGCATGTTACGGGCACCCAAATACGGCTATGGGAGGAATTTCAACCCCTGCATCGACTGCCACGCCATGATGTTACGCAAAACGGGAAATCTTCTCACGGAATGGAGCGCCGATTTCATCATCACCGGAGAGGTACTCGGTCAGCGTCCCATGTCGCAGACACGCCAGTCCCTTTATGTCGTCGCCAAGTATTCGGGTTATCCGGATCTGATTGTCCGACCGTTGAGTGCGAAACTTTTACCCATAACCAAGGTCGAACGCGAAGGCATGGTCGATCGTGAAAAACTTTTCGACATCCAAGGCAGAAGCCGACGGCGTCAAATAGAAGCAGCGGCCGAATTCGGCATTAGCGACTATTCCACTCCGGGGGGGGGGTGTCTGTTGACGGATCCCATGTTCTGCAATCGCCTGAAGGATTTATTTGACCACGACGATTTTGAGATCCCATCGATCCACCTGCTGAAAACAGGCCGTCATTTCAGGATCGGCCCTCAAATCAAAGTGATCGTCGGACGGAATCTGCACGACAACAACCTGATTGAAAAATATACCCTGGAGCGGGACTTGGTCATCCGAACGGCCGATTACCCGGGGCCCACAACGCTTGTACCCGGCGGCTGCGATGAGTCGGCCATGCGCCTGGCCGCCTCCTTATGCGTTCTTTTCAGCGACGCGCCAAAAGATGAACGTGTCAAACTGATCTGTACGCGTTTCTGTGACGCCTGGACCATTGAGAGCGTCGCGGCAAGGAAAGAACAGGCCGCCCAATGGATCATCTGAAAGGCTTTAAGCCGGCAGATGCTCCTTTCGCAACAGATCCTCCACTGTTTTAACCGGATTGAACGTAATGATCGGAACTTCGACAAAGATCGTAATCCAGTGAGCCATCGCCCCGTTCCACAAACCGGGCAACTCCAATGCCTTGAGACTGCGTCCCTTTTCCGATTTGACGGAAATGCAGACGGCATTCTGATCGGCATAGCGGAACAGGTTAAACTTTCTACCCCGGAAATCCTTGATACTGCAAACCAGGTCCACAGGATTGAAATGTGTTGAAGAGGACCAGATTTT
>CAYOYJ010000009.1:0-16513 GCA_964408155.1 uncultured Syntrophales bacterium | reverse complement strand
TGATACTGCAAACCAGGTCCACAGGATTGAAATGTGTTGAAGAGGACCAGATTTTTAGCTGCGCTTCATCCTGTGCGTCGACCTGGAACTGCTCGATGATCTGCCGGGAGGTTTCGCCTTGCTCATCCACCACCCAAAACGGCCCGCCGCCGGGTTCGCCTGTGTTTTTGACCATGCCGCAGATCCGGATGGGACGATTCAGAAGATCATAAAGAATTTTTTTCTGTTCATGAGGGGACCGGTCCATGAAATTCACCGGAAGCGAAAGTTGCAGGTTTTTATCGCAATATTCACGGATCTCTTCAATCGTCTTTCCTGCAACGACCGGTTCCGAAAGAACCTCCAGATAACCGAAAATCTGTTTCTTTAATGTCAGAATACAGCCCGCAAGCGCTTTCTTGTAGGGGATCGCCTCCGGAAGCAGACGATCGTGGGATACATTGTCAATGTTTTTGATAAAAATCAGGTCGGCATCCAGCTCATTCAAATTATCAAGAAGGGCGCCATGACCGGCCGGCCGGAAAACAAGCCTGTTACGATCGTTGCGAAAGGGTCGGTTTCCCAAGTCAACGGCAAGAGTGTTCGTCGATGGCTTCTGAATCGAAAAATCAACCTGAAAGCGGGTTCGATGTTGCTGCCGATACTCGTCGATGACGCATCCGGCATGTCGGACAACGGCTTTTTGAAATTCCTCCGAGACGGTAAAATGCAACCGACAAATGTCACCGCACGAACGCGCGTAACCGGCTGCCTCGACAAAATGCTCCTCCAGAGCGGTTCGGCTTTTATCGGCATATTGATGAAAAATAAGGAGCGCCTTAGGCAGATTCCCGTAATTCAATCCGTCTCCCCCAAGTACAAAAGCCATGATTTCCTTAATCTTACCCTGTCTGAGATATCCATCCAGGTCGATCTTTCGGGCCCTGAGTATTTGCTCCAGATTTGCCCCGAACGCATATGCATGGATCGTTTCCGAAAAACGGTGCAGGGCCTGCTCGACTTCCGGAGATGAATCGACACGCTCCAGCAATCCGAACCAATCCTTGAACATCCTCGTTGCGGCGCCGGAAGCGGGAACAAATTTGAGAATCTCGAGCTCCGGAGCGATAGCGTCATAATGCGCCGAGAGATCCCGTTTCATTTCCGCCGTCAGACAAACAATCCCGTCTCCGGAACGGCAAGGTTTTAAAAGTCTGACCGGTGTGGTGCCCTGTCTGAACTTTTCAAGCTGTGACAAGACCTGTTCCGGGGTCAATCCCTCATCCGCTATTTGCCGTAGATCTTCCGGCGTCAGTTCTGTTTCGTTCATCCTAATCCTTCCTGTCGTGTCGATTCGGTTCCAATCTTCACACACATTAAACGTTAAATCGAAAAGTGATCATATCGCCGTCTTTCACGACATAGTCTTTTCCCTCCAGGCGAATCTTCCCCGAGGCCTTGGCCTGATTCATGGAGCCGCCGCACTGCATGAAATCTTCATAGCCGATCACTTCGGCTTTGATGAAACCGCGCTCGAAATCATTATGGATGACTCCGGCCGCCTGGGGCGCCCTGGCGCCCTGCGGCACCACCCACGCCTTGACTTCGTCTTCACCTACGGTGAAATAGGAAATGCAACCCAGCAGGAGAAAAGACTGTCGAATGATCTTCTGGTAAGCAGGTTCGGTTATGTTAAGAGAGGCCAGAAATTCCTGCTGCTCCGTATCATTTAACCCCATGATCTCCATTTCCACCTGACAGGAAATGCCGACTACGGGAACCTCCGGCGGCAGATTTTCCCGAACGGCATCCATGTCGGGAATGTTTGTTTCTCCCTGGTTAATGACAATCAACTCGGGGCGCATGGTCCAGAAGGCAAAGCTTCTCAGGGATTTCATTTCTTCTTCCGTCAGTGTCAATTCTCGGATTACGCGGCCCTGCCCGAGTTTTTCATGGATGCGGGGCATCAATTCCAACTGGAGAATTTCCAGAGGTTTCATGGATTTTTTCGGAACCTTCCGGATTCGCTCCATCCTGTTTTCCACCATGATCATATCGGCCAGGATCAGGTCGTCCGTCAATTTCCGGTATTGGTCGGTAATTTCCCGAACATCGCCGGTGGTGAAACCGTCTATCATGTGAATAAATCCGTCGGCGTTACCCATATTCTGCCTGATTGCATTCCAGACCTTTTCACCCGAGGCATTCACGTCGACAAAAGGAACCTTTGCCGGAGATATTTTCGCCGGTTGATAGATTTTAACGAGCTGCTCGAAACGTTGATCCGGGACGGAAGCGATGCCGCGGACAAATTGTTCCCCGTGCATGTCGCGGCTATTCAGGCCGGTCATGATTTCGAATAAGGTGCTTTTACCGCTTTGTGGCAAACCCAGGATGCCGATTTCCAATTTAATACTCCTTATAGCCTGATATTCTTAATTCATTTTCACACGACGCATGATCAATATCGGCGTGAGGATCGTTGCCTTGCCTTCCTCGCCATGCCTAAGGCGTAGTAACATACCTTTATTAAACCGTAAAAGTATAATTCTTCTGCCCCTCCCATAAATGAAAGTATTCGTACCGTCGTAAACCGGATTCGTAGTTCCTCAGATAAAGCGTATATTTTGTGCCCGTATTGTGGTAAAAATACCCCGGAATTCAAAATGTTGCCATTATAAAAAAAGAGGTTCTGAGCTGATGAGCGAGGATATATACCACAAATTAGGCAAACATTTGTCCGCTTTGGGCATGGGTTATCCGGACAAGGACGAACTGATTGACATTCTGAAAGCCAATTTCACGGCCTTGGAAGCGGAGATTGCCCTCGGTATACCGACGGGTGTGATTCCCTTTGAACCCGTTTCCGTCGATTTGATTGCGGATAAACTAAAAATGTCCCCGGAAAAGATCGCTCCCGTTCTGGATAATCTCGCACAGCGCGGACTTTTATTTTCCCGCAAGCTGGCGGACGGCACTGCGGGATACGCCCTGCATCAGTTCGGTCACGGTTTTCCCCAGACCTTTTTCTGGGGTGGGATTGATGCCCCTCAGGCGAAATCGGCGGCGGAAATGCTGGTCCGCTACAGCAAGCTCCCGGATATTGAAAAGGCCTACGGCGAAACGTCTTCAAAGGCGTTTCGCTTCGTCCCGATAATATCGTCCCCGGATCCCGATTCGCATGCCGTCTTTCCTTTCGAAATGATGGAAGAAGTCGTTAAACGTGTCAGCCGCATCGCCCTGGTGCACTGTCCCTGCCGTGCCACCACGGAATTGCTGGGAAGACGCCAATGCCGTCATCCTCTGGAAAGCTGTATTAAATATGATGACTTGGCGGAATATCTTCTCGACACCGGCATCGGACGGGAAATCAGCAAGGATGAAGCCCTCCAGGTCATTCGCCGATCGGAGGAGGCCGGACTGGTTCATCTGGTGGACAATGCACGGGAAGGAATCAAGCACACCTGCAATTGCTGCGGCTGCTGTTGCTGGTCGGTGGGCACGATCCGGAGGCGTAAAATCCCCCGGGATGTGCTGATGGCCACCTATTTCATCAGGGACACCGATCTAAATGAATGCACGGGCTGTGGACGCTGTGCCGAAATCTGTCCTGTAAACGCCATCCGAATGGAAAACGATTCGCCGATAGTCGATCCGGAGTGGTGTATCGGCTGCGGCGTTTGCGCCGTCCCCTGCCCGACGGCTGCCGTCCGCCTGCTGCGCCGATCCGATGCCCTGCCCCCAAAAGATTTTCAAACGCTGCATCGACAGATTCTCCGGGAAAGAAAAAGAGGTGTTTCATGAAGAGATTTCCCCTCTTATTGAAAAGACCAGCCACCCGGACCCGTGGAAAATGAGTCTGCCATCTTCCTTTTTCGACTGTGATCGCCAGAGATGGCACAAAAATTATTTTTTTTCGTCTCATCGCGCATACAGGCCATGTCGGGCACAATGAATCGGCGAACCCAATACGCCATTCTTATCCTGCTGCTGGCAGCGAACCTGCTCAATTATATCGACAGGCAGATCCTTTTTGCCGTCTTTCCCATGATAAAAGCCGACTTCCGCCTGTCGGATACTCAACTCGGCCTTCTCGGCTCCGCCTTCATGCTTTTCTATATGTTTTTCGCACCCATTTTAGGCTGGATCGGAGATCGCATCCGACATGTCCGTCTGGCGTCACTGGGTCTGGCTTTCTGGAGCATGGCCACAGCCTTGTCCGGAATCGCCGTCACTTACGGTGCCCTGCTCTTCTCCCGAGCTTTGGTCGGAGTCGGTGAAGCCAGTTTCGGTGTGGTGTCCCCGGCGATCCTGTCCGAAGTTTTTTCCCGTGAGATCCGCGGACGCGTTTTATCGTTATTTTACCTCGCAATCCCTGTGGGAAGCGCCTTGGGTTATCTGCTGGGCGGGATTCTCGCTTTTCATTACGGCTGGCCGGCGGCTTTCCTCCTGGTGGCCTTGCCCGGCCTTTTTCTGGTTATCCCAATTTGGCGAATCCCCCTAAGAACACCGCATACCACAACCAGTCATTCTGCTGTCTGCACGTCCTTTTCTTACGAACCCTACAGGGCGCTCTTACGGAACCGTTCCTATATTCTCAACGCCATGGCCATGGCAGCCATGACCTTTGCCCTGGGAGGGCTGGCCCAGTGGATACCGAGCTTCATCTACCGCTATCATCACTTAAACATTATGGAGGCCAATACGCTCTTCGGCGCCATCACCGTCGCCGCCGGCATCGCCGGCACCATGCTGGGCGGCTGGCTGGGAGATGTTTTTCAGAAAAAAACCCCAAAAGGGTACCTTCTTGTTTCTGCAGCGGGTTTTTTCCTGAGCATTCCCTGTTGCCTCTTCGCTATTCTGACCCCCCATTTAACCGCCTGCATGTTTGCCGTTTTTTTGGCCGAATGCCTGCTTTTTCTCAACACAGGTCCCCTTAACACGGTCATCGTCAACATTTCCCATCCGCTTTACCGTGCGACGGCCTTCGCTTTGAATATCTTTCTCATCCATGCACTGGGTGATGCGATCTCGCCGACCATTATCGGTCGGCTTTCCGATCTGTTCGAACTCCGTTTAGCGATGTTGATCGCACCGCTGTTCATTTTTCTGGCGTTGCTCTTTTGTCTTGCCTGCTGTCGCTTTATCGATGAAGATACATCAAGGATCGAGACCATGTGTTCCGACCGTATATAATATTTCTATCCTATGGTAAGAGGATGACCATGGATCATCTGCAAAAAATCGAAACCCATATCGTGACGACAAGGATTGAAGCGGTCATTTTTGACTTTGACGGCACTCTGGCCGAGCTGCACCTTGACTTCGATGAAATGCGTGCCGCAATTGCCGATCTGCTGAGCCAATACAATCTGCCGTCGCAGGAATTTGCGCATTTTTACCTTCTGGAAATGATCGAGGCCGGTAAAAAGCGCCTGACTGAAACCGCCGACCAACGCGGCGAGGCCTTCCGGAGGGATGCCATGGCGTGTATTGAGCAAATGGAAATCCAAGCGGCCGGCCGGTCCGATTTATTCGCCGGCGTTAAAGAAATGCTGAAGGAAATCAGAAACCAGTCCGTCCTTACGGGAATTATTACCAGAAATTGTCACCGCGCCGTACAGACCGTTTTCCCGGATTACGAGAACTATGTCGATGCATTGGTCAGTCGGGAAATGACACAACATGTCAAGCCGGATCCGGGTCATCTGACGAAAATATTATCCCTCCTGAATATTCCGGCCCGCCGTTGTCTGATGGTCGGAGATCATCCCATTGACGTTCAAATCGGTAAGGACCTCGGTGCCCTCACCGCCGCCGTCTTAACCGGCACGGGGAAACATGAGGATTTCAAGCGTGCTCAGCCGGATTTTCTCCTGCATACTGTATTGGAAATCCGCGATATCATCGACTCATTCGCTCCGCATCGCTGAGCATACTGCCTCACTTCAGCACACTTTTAGTTGACTTCTCCTCCTGAAAAAGATTATGAGAAGCCCTGTTTTTCATATTACGCACCATATTACAATAATATTGGCTACTTATATTTATCGAGGATTCTATGACCAATAAAGATGTTTTTCGTGAATATGATATCCGTGGCCTGGTGGATACCGACTTGACGCCGGAATTTGCCGTCCGCCTGGGTCGGGCCATCGGCACCTACGCCCATGATCACGCTGTGAGCAAACTCAGCTTGGGCCGGGATTGTCGACTCAGTTCCGAATCATTTCGTGATGCTTTGAGCCGTGGTTTAAACCTGGCCGGGATCGATGTTATCGATATCGGTTTATGCACGACACCCATGCTCTATTTTTCTATCCGCCATCTCAATCTGGGCGGCGGGGTCATGGTAACGGGAAGTCACAACCCTCCTGATTTTAACGGATTCAAAATCTGCATTGGTCCGGACACGATTTACGGTAGTGAAATTCAGAAACTATACGGGATCATGGCACAACAGGATTTTACCTCCGGCGCCGGAAAAATTGAACAGATCGATATATCGGAGGATTATGAAGATTATCTCTTCCGGAACGTCACGATTAAAACCCCGCTTACGGTTGCCCTGGATGCCGGGAACGGTACGGGGGGGCTTTTTGCCTTGCCTTTGCTCCGCCGCTTCGGCTGCAGAGTTCTGGATATTTACTGCGATCCGGATGGAAGATTCCCCCATCATTTTCCCGATCCCACCGTTCCCGAAAACCTCAATGAATTGGTTCGTGTTGTCCTGGAGAATAAAGCCGATCTTGGAATCGGCTACGATGGCGATGCCGACCGAATCGGCGTCGTGACGGATCAGGGTGAAATCCTTTGGGGGGATGAACTGCTGCTGCTTTTCTCTCGATTCGTGCTGCAGGATAATCCAGGCGCCACCATTATTGGCGAGGTCAAATGCTCGCAAAAACTCTACGAAGACATTGCCAAGCAAGGGGGCTTTCCTGTTATGTGGAAGGCCGGCCATTCATTGATCAAGGGAAAGATGAAAGAGGAACACGCTCTCCTGGCCGGGGAAATGAGCGGACATGTGTTTTTCGCCGATCGTTATTTCGGTTACGACGACGCCTTGTACGCCACAATCCGACTGTTGGAAATTCTATCCAGGACAGGGAAAAAAATAAGCGAACTCCTGGCGGATGTACCCAAAACCTACGCCACGCCAGAAATCAGGGTGGATTGCCCAGACTCGGTCAAATTCCCCATGGTGGATGCAGTAAAAAGTCATTTTCGAGGCAAATATGAGATGAACGACATAGACGGATTACGCATCACTTTTCCCGATGGCTGGGGTTTGCTCCGTGCTTCCAATACCCAGCCGGTGATCGTTTTGCGGTTTGAGGCGACGACGGAAGCACGGCTCCAAGAAATACACCATCTTTTCGAATCGGTCCTGCAAGAGAAAATGGCCGCATGCCATGCATAATCACGATGCCGACCCTTCCTAACAGCATGTCTCTCCATCGGCGCTATATTGGGTCAGGGCTAAAATGACATGATTGGCAGCCATCAAACCGAAAATCGCCGGTAACGTCGGGTGGCTGGGCAGGGTCTGCCGATCACGTCCCCGTTGATAGGTTTCCGTTTGCACCGGTGTCGGAGTTGACGTCACAGTCCGGCCCTTGCGAACAGTTTCCATCGAATAAACCACCGGGATATCAGTCCCGATTTGACGCCTGTGCAGATGCCTTCTGACGGCCCGTGCCAGCGGACACATCGTTGTATCTTCCAGCGCAGCGATGCCAATCCGGCAGGGGTCCGTTCTGCCCGAGGCGCCCATAGATGAAATGATCGGAATCCCCTTGTCCTGGCAGCAGCGAATCAGTTCGATTTTCGGGTTCAGACTGTCGATGGCATCGATGACGTAATCCAGATCGGTCGTAATCAGCTCCGCTTCGGTATCATGATGAAAAAACGCCATGCGCGCATCGATTCGGACTTCAGGGTTGATCTGGAGATACCGGTCCCGGGCGGCTTCCACTTTGGGTACATTCAAATTCGTTGCCAGAGCGATCAATTGACGGTTGACGTCCGAGGCGGTCACCCGATCGCAATCAATGATGCGTAGTTGACCGACGCCCGCCCGCACCATGGCTTCTGCCGCGGAGGATCCCACACCGCCCAACCCGACGACGGCAATAAAACTTTTTTGCAGTCGCGCAAACCCGGCCTCGCCGTAGAGCATCCGGTTACGAACAAACAGGTCCCGGGTTTGCGTCATAACCAGGCCTCAAACGGCGATCTTAAACAACCTTTGGGCATTGTCCGTACTGTCCCGGCCGATATCCTCGACCTTTACATTTCGCAATTCTGCAATTTTATTAGCGATTTCAAAAATATGCCTCGGTTCTACCTCCGAGGCGACCGTCGTTTCCGTGGCAATGGAGGGTGCATCCGTTTCGATCAGATAGCGGTCACGGGGAACCGCCGTGGCGTTCTTGTGATATTTTCGAGCGGATTTTCGTGTGACGGACCCGGAGAAAGATATATAGAAACCCAGATCAATAAATCGTTCCATCAATTCCCGGGAGCCGGAAAAGGAATGCATGACCCCGCGGATCTTACCCTGATAACCGGACAAAACCCGATAGAGGGTTTCAAAAGCTTTGCGACAGTGAATAATGACGGGTAATTGATATACTAAAGCAAGGTCGAGTTGTTCAATAAATAACCGTATCTGCCTGTCTTGATTATTGAATCCGATGCCAAAATCCAGTCCTATTTCGCCGACGGCAACGGCATCACCCCGTTTCAGGTACGTTTTTAGTACGTTAACGTCGTCTTGTTCATCAACAAACCAGGGGTGAATACCGAAAGCAGGAAAAACAAACCCCGGGTTATTCGAAGCCAGTGTTGCGGTTCGCTCCAGTGAATTGAAGTCATAGGCGGGGACGATACAGGCATCGACCAGGGCTTTTTTTGCCATGCCGATCACCCTGTCTATTTTTTCCTCAAAAACGGTTTCGTTCAAATGTGCATGGGTATCGATGAACATAAACGGACACCTGATCTTTCTCTGAGAATAATCCTTGACCTTTTTTTCACTCCTATGAAATATCTTCTATAAAACGCATCTTTCCTGATAATCCAGCTTTTTTATCAGGCGAGTTCATGGGGGAGGAGAAAACACGGCACACCGATGATGCGCGAATTCATGATCCAACAGTTGGATTATATTTTCTTCTTCTACGGCCTCGCCTTCATTGTTCTCGCTTTTGTTACCCTGGCGCTGAATCGGATTGATAAAGATCGACTCCCCTGGCGCTGGCTGATTCTCTTCTGTTTGCTCCATGGTATCAACGAATGGCTGGAGATGCTTGCCATCGGCTTGGGGGATCATTTTGCTTTTTCACTTTTTCGCCTTTTCATCTTGGCAGCATCTTTTGTCTGCCTCCTCGAATTCAGCAGAACAGGTCTTCAATTTCTAAAAATAATCAATATCTCTCCCTTGGTTATTGTCATGCTTTTATTAATCAGCTCCCTGGGATTGCTGGATGGACTGCAGGGGCTATGCGCGACGATCCGCCATGCTTTAGGTCTGACAGGGGCAATTGCCGCCGCCCTGACGCTTTGGTTGTTTCGCCGGCAGCACAATCCCCATAGCAAAGCTTTGGCAGTCGCCGTGGTTGCATTTTCTTTATACGCGGTCTTCACGGGACTCATTGTCCCTGCGACAGCACAGCACCCAAGCTCCTGCATCAGTCAGGAAGGGTTTCTCCATGTCGTGGGTCTGCCTGTTCAGTTGTTCCGCGGCATACTGGCTTTCGTCATTACCCTGACCTTCTGGAACTTTTACCTTGATCTGCGAAAACAAGTGCTGGTTTCCTATGTCCATAAAGAGATGAAATTGGGGGTGATTATTGCCGGTGTGCTGATTTTTACCGTCGCAGCGGGTTCGATCTGCACATACTATTTTGGTCAAAAGAAAGCCGATCATTTAAAGAAGAGCCTGCTTCTGCGGGTGCAACTGGCTGCTGTCAGTCTGAAACCGGCTATCCTGAAAAAACTCAAATGGAATGATGTCGATCTTCAATCTCCTGATTACCGATATCTGAAGAGCAAGATGATCCAATTCCGGAAGGCGACGCCGGACAGTCGCTTCGTATGTGTCATGGGGTATCACAACCAACGAACCTATATTCTTGTCGATTCCGAACCTCCTGATTCTTTGGATTATTCACCTCCCGGACAATATTATGCCGAAGCCTCCGCCGACTATATTCATTTACTGGGGAGTGGCAGGCAAGATATAATCGGCCCATTGCATGATCGCTGGGGATCATGGATTACGGGTGTCGCGCCTGTTGTTCGTTTTAATGATAGAATCATACACCTTGTTTTCGATTTTGATGCCGCCGATTGGGTCAGGGACGTGAAACAAACCCGGTTGATCCCGATCATGCTGACGCTCATGATCTCCATGATGTTACTGACTTTTTTCCTCATGTACCAGCACAGTATCGATACGCGGGAGGCGCTGGCGGCGTCTGAAATCACTCTTCGCCGTGTTTTCGATCATGTGTATGACGCGATTATCGTCCATGACGAAAAAGGTTGCATCATTGACGCCAACGATCGGATGTTGAGTCTCTACGGCGTGTCACGTCAGGAAATCGGTACACTTTCGGTTGTCGAAGATCTCTCCGCCGCAGATAACGCCGTGGATGTTATGCCCGAGACCTGGCGGAAAGTCCTGGACGGTGAAAACTATCTTTGTGAATGGATAGCCCGAAGGCCTCACGACGGCTCGGAATTTCCGGTGGAAGTCCATCTCTGCCGGATGGATTTTTTCGCCAAGCCCGTCATCGTGGCTACCGTAAGGGACTTGACCCTTCACAAGAACGCTGAAGAAGAACGTAATGTTCTACACGAACAGTTTCTTCAGGCCCAGAAAATGGAATCAATCGGCCGTCTGGCCGGCGGGGTCGCTCACGACTTCAACAACATGCTGGCTGCGATTCTCGGCTATACCGAACTGACCCTTGAATATATGACGCCGGACGGCGCACCGTATCGGGAATGCCTTTTGGAAATACAAAAGGCCGGTGAACGGGCCAAGGCTTTGACCCGCCAACTGCTTGCCTTCGGGCGTAAGCAGGTTCTGGAATTCAAGGTCGTGAATCTGAACCAGGTAATCGAGGACTTCAAAAAACTCATGAAACAACTGATCGGCGAGGATATCGATGTCCGGACGAATCTTTCCGTGACCTTGCCGTCGATCATGGCGGACGTATCGCAACTCGAACAAATCCTTCTGAATCTGGCCGTCAATGCGCGTGATGCCATGCCGCATGGCGGGAAGCTGGCCATCTCAACACAACATATTGATCTTGCACGGGAATACACAAAAGTTCATCCTGATGTCAAGCCGGGAAAGTATGTACTGTTGACTTTCTCCGACACGGGAAGCGGGATGGAGGATGAGACAAGGTCACGGGTTTTTGAGCCATTTTTTACAACCAAAGATATGGGAAAAGGGACGGGCTTGGGACTGTCCACGGTTTATGGTATTGTCATGCAACACGGAGGACACATAGAAGTGGCCAGCACT
Organism: uncultured Syntrophales bacterium; assembly: GCA_964408155.1. GTDB lineage: Bacteria > Desulfobacterota > Syntrophia > Syntrophales > JAAYKM01 > JAAYKM01. Next base: position 4,986 of record CAYOYJ010000009.1, on the reverse strand, counting down.
GTCGGCCAAGGGACGACCTTCAGCATCTTCTTCCCCATTACGGACAACTTGGAAGAATCGTCTCCAGCGGTTAACCCCATTCATACGGACATGCCCCGCCGGTCGCTCCATGTTCTGGTAGTCGAAGACGATCCGGCTATTCGTCTGCTCACCTGCCGTTTCCTGGATCAATTAGGTCATCGTGTCCTGGAAGCGCTGGATGTAAAAGACGCCATTCGAATCTGTACCGAACATGGCAGCACCCTTGATGTCCTGTTGACGGACGTGGTCATGCCGGAGTTGACGGGACGTCAGCTTTACGAACATGTTCGCGAATTTTCACCCGGTATGTGCGTTATTTATATGTCCGGCTATCCGGAACAGGTGATCGCCCATCACGGAGTTTTGTCAAAGGGAGTCTTCTTTCTGCAAAAGCCCTTCTCATCTTACGATCTTTCGCTCATCTTACAGGAAGTATTCAAAAATGTTTAAATAAGACAGGTCCATGTTTCCCCTTTTCTATCTCTTTTCCAGTGATCTCAGCAGGGTGTCCATTTTGTGCAATTCATTCCCGTATCCGCTCCAATTATTCTGTCTCAGCATTTCCTGGGCTTTTCGATAATGATGCAAGGCCTCCAGGGCAATCTCCCTGTCCGTCGTAACTTTCACGGCCGCCGTTTCCGTCCCCAGAGGCGTTTCTTTCATCAATTGTCCCCCAAAAATTCTTTGCAGAGCCAGTTCGAGATTTTCCTCCATGGCGATCGTATTCCCGAAAGCGACGATCACTCGTTTTAATTCAGGCAACTGTCCTTTCTCCGCTGCCAGATAAAGGGGCTCGACATACAGAATCGATTTTTCGATGGGAATGGCCAGAAGACTCCCCCGGATCACTTGAGATCCCGACTGGTTCCACAGGGATAACTGCTTCGATATTTCCGTATCCTGATCGATTCTGGCTTCAATCTGCCTCGGACCATAAACCAGTCTCTGCTTGGGAAAATTGTAGACAATCAGCTTCCCGTAGTGGGGTGCATCGCAACGGGCGGCCATCCAAGCGGACATGTTGTCCTTATTGCTGGGTGTAAAGGGCAGCAGCAAAATAAACTCTTCCTTCTTGCCCTCCGGGAGTTTCATGATCGTATAATACGGTTCCATTTCCTGTTCGCCGCCTCCGGCAATTTTACCGGGAATCGACCAGAGGTCCTCTTTGTTATAGAAAACTTGCGGGTCCTCCATATGGTAGGCCCGGTACATCAGGGCTTGGATGGTCAGCATCCCCTGCGGATAGCGCATATGCGATTTCAGATCCGTCGGCATGGCATCCATCGGCTGAAATATGCCGGGAAAGATGCGGGCATAGGTCCGAATGATCGGATCATTCGCATCACTGATATAGAGATTGACCGTACCGTCATAAGCATCGACGATCGCCTTGATGGAGTTTCTCACGTAATTACCCAGATTTTCGACGGGTTCCGAATAGGGATAGCGATCAGTGACAGTATAACCGTCAAGCACCCACACCAGACGCCCTTCCTTTGAAATGACGAGATAGGGATCGGCATCCAGGCGCAGGAATGGGACGATTTTCCCCACACGCTGCTTGATCTGCCGATGGTACATGATTCTGGTTTCGTGAGTGATATCGTCGGACAGAAGGATGGTGATCGATCCGAAACGGATTGCATAAAGTATCTTCCGCCAGAAACTGAGGGGCACGCCGCCCTTGCCCTCGTATCTGGCATAGACATTCTTGTCTCCCACCGGATAGTCGAATTCAGGTCTTTTCGTCCTGACAAAAACATATTCGTTCGACTGTTCGCCGTAGTAGATTTCCGGCCGGTTGATCCGCACATCGGTCACTGCAACCGGCGGAATATCCTTGATGAAAAACTCCGGGAGACCTTCCTGCGTGATGCGGTTCACCGGTCCCAGGACTGCGCCGTAGCCGTGGGTGTAGGTCAGGTGCTCGTTCACCCATGTGCGGGACGGTAAGGCGCTGTAAGATAACTCCCGCGGCGAAAGCATGACCTGACGATACTCATTGTTGATCATGTAGCGGTCGTTATCCACATCGACGAATTTGTAATAGGTCCGGATTTCCTGAAGCTGGCTGTAAGTCTGCAAAAGTGGTCCGTGATCCCACAGGCGGATGTTTTTGACCGTAAGGTCATTCTTCTGCAGATCCGTCTGGGTCAGATTCGCCTCCACGGGAAAATCCCGATCCTCGATACTGTCCAGGCGGTAGGCCAGCCGGGTATATTTTATATTATGCTCCAAAAACGGTTTTTCCAGAACAATTTCATTCGGCAGCACTTTGAATTTATGAACCATATTGGGATAAATTCCCTTGCCTATCATGGAAAAAGCCAGAAGGGCCACAATGGCGACTACAGGTATCTTCCAATTGTCCGTGAACGCATAGGATAGGATGGACAGTGCCGCCAGGAGGTTCATGACAATCATGAACCGCAGCACCCAGACCTGTGTGGTCGTATCCGTATAACCTGGCCCAAAGACCACGCCGCGCTTGATGAAGATCAACTGATACAGGTCAATCCAGGCGCCCAGAATCCCGAGGAAAAACAAACCGGAAAAAAGGATCAGCAGATGGGCACGTACGGGCGGTACGATCTTCCAGGTCCGCGGGGGAATGAAGAGAAAAACCCCCCGAACAAAGTAGAGAATACCCGTACCGATAATCACCAAAATGGCCATGAAGGAAAGCCATTGATAGACGTTAACGATGAACGGCAGATGAAAGATGTAGAATCCAATATCTTTTTGAAAAAGCGGATCCGGTAAACCGAAGGGAAGACCCTGCAGAAAAAGCAGGCATTCCTTCCATTGCCCCGCCGCGCTCATCCCCATGAACACGGAAAGAAACACGGAAACAACAGCGATCAGAGGTACCAGGGAGCGCTCTCCGATAAGTTGCAGGGATGGAATTTGCATGCCCATATATTCGGAATAATTATTCTTTCGGGCGATTTTCTCTGCAAGATACAAATTCCCTCCGAACAGCACCAGGAATATCGCGCCGGTTGCGCACCCTAAGATCAGTTTTGCCAGCAGGGTGACCCAGAATACCGCTTCGTATTTTACCTCCTGAAACCAAAACCAGTCCGTAACCAGCCATGCCGTTTCAAAAAAACCAACTGTGGCCAGCAGCACAACGATGATCAAGGCCGTTCTGATCCTGTTCTTCAATTGTCCCGGTTCCTTCAAGCCCCTGTTCATAAATTTCCCCCATTATTCGAATGGTTATGAATGAATGCCGCCTCCAGTTACGTCACGGCTTCACCTTGCGAGAGTTTTTCAACCTAACAGATTCATATTTTATCTTCAAACGCTAAATTCATCTTGATTGACCGTCCATGTTCGATTAGATTTCAGCGGTACAAAACGACGCACATTGAGGATAAAAAACATGAACCAGAATGCCATTGCCGCCGCCATGTCCAATTCCGGCTTTTATCCCTCCCGGCCTGAATCCGTGGAGATCATCCAGACCCACATTTCCTGGGTTTTTATTGCCGGGGACAATGTGTTCAAGGTAAAAAAGGCCGTTGACTTGGGTTTTCTGGATTTCACCACCCTGGAAAAAAGAAAGTTTTACTGCGAGGAAGAGGTCCGCCTGAACCGCCGCCTGGCGCCGCTGATCTATCGAGGCGTGGTGGAAATTTCTCAAGATCGTGAAGGAAATATTGTGCTCGGCAAGGAAGAGACAGTCTTGGAGTATGCGGTTCATATGCATCAAATTCCCGCCGATAAGATGCTGAAAAAGCTCCTGCGCCAAGAGGATTTTGATTCGCGGATCATCGCGGCCATCGCCCGGAAACTCGTCGATTTTCACCGGAATGCGGATACAGGAGGAATCATCGATGAAACCGGAGGAATCGAAACGGTGCGCCACAATCACGAGGAGAACTTTTCCCAGACCGAATCGTTTATCGACCGTACCCTGTCGGCGTTCCGGCATGGATTCATCCGCTCCTATGCGCGAACATTCCTTGACGATCATGAGGACCTCTTCGGAAAACGGGTCCGGGAACACAAAATTCGCGACTGTCACGGTGATTTGCACCTGGAACATGTTGTTGTGACCGATGATCAGATCATCATTTTCGACTGCATCGAATTCAATGAACGCTTCCGTTTCTGCGACGTTGCGGCTGAAGTGGCTTTCCTCGCCATGGATCTCGACTTCAACGGTTACCATGATTTGTCCACACTTTTTGTGCAGTCATATATCGACGCATCCGGTGATCGGGATCTCCCAATATTGATTCCCTTCTATCAATGCTATTACGCATTCGTCCGCGGCAAGGTTACGGGTTTTCGTCTTTTTGGCTCTCAGGTCACTCCTGAAGACAGCGAAGCGGCAGCCCGAACGGCGGAAAAATATTTCGAACTTGCCTTATCGTACGCCTTTACCTTTACCAAGCCGACCCTGATCCTCATGGCCGGCTTGATGGGCAGTGGAAAGAGCGTCATCTCACGGGAATTATTAAGGATAACGGGAGCATCCGTCATCCAGACGGACGTGGTTCGCAAGGAGCTGTGCGACCTGACTCCGACGGAACGGCGTCTTGATGATTTTGGTAAGGGGATTTACAGCAGGGATTTCACGGAACGTGTGTATGAGCAAGCTTTTGCAACGGCAAAACATTTGCTGACTCTGGGGAAATCGGTCATCATTGACGCGTCCTTTAAAAGACAAGCGCATCGCGCGGCTGCTCATAACGTGATTCAAGACATGAAAGCGGATTTTTTTGTCTTGGAATGCACCTGTTCTGATGACTGTGCCCTGGAAAGGCTGGCCCGGAGAATTCAAGATAAAAATGAAGCGTCGGACGGACGCGCGGAAATTTACGATGCCCAGAAAAATGATTTCGACGCCGTTACCGAATTTTCAGCGTCAGTACACCTGAAACTCGATACGTCGATTCCTCCGTCGGACTGCATCGATCAGGTTATCGCTTTTCTGTCAAAGGCGGGACAAGC